>JALSSH010000162.1 GCA_026984385.1 Ardenticatenia bacterium
CTATGGCGCTGCTGTTGACACGTGGCGGTGACGGGGCAGAGTTGGCGACCGGCAACAAGATCGTTTACGGGCTGACGCTCAATCCCTCCGGCTTTGACCCGCATATCCACAGCTCCAGCGAGCTGGGCATCCCCTTCTTTTCCGTTTACGACACGCTCGTTTACCGTCATCCGCAAACGATGGACTTTGTGCCCGGGCTGGCCGAATATTGGGAAATGTCCGAAGACGGGCTTTCGTGGACGTTTTACTTGCGCCGCGACGTGAAATTCCACGACGGCGAGCCTTTCAACGCCCGCGCCGTCGCCGCCACGCTGGATCGGATCACCAACCCCGAGATCGGCTCGCGCAAGGCGCGCTTGTTGCTCGGCCCGTACACTGGCTATACCATCGAGGACGAGTACACGATCACGTTACACCTTTCCGAGCCTTACGCGCCGCTTTTGGACGCGCTGAGCCAGGTCTATTTGGGCATTGCCAGCCCCAAGGCGTTGGCCGAGTACACCAAGAACAGCTACCAATGGCATCAGGTGGGCACAGGGCCGTATAAACTGGTTGAGGTGGTCCCGGGCGAGCGGATCGTTTTGCGCCGCAACGAGGATTACACCTGGGGGCCGGTCTTTTACGCACCGGTGACCGAGCGCTCGCTGGACACGGTCGAGTTTCGTTTTTACGAAGACCCGCCCACGCGCAGCTTGGCGCTGGAAAGCGGCGAGGTGCAGATGATCGGCGAGCTTTTGCCCACCGACGCTGAGTTGCTGCTCGGCAACACCGCGCTACGCATTTACCGCGTGCCGGTGGCGGGGTTGCCGCAACAATTCCTTTTCAACACGGCCCAAGCGCCCACCGACGAGCAAGCCGTGCGCCAAGCGCTCATTTATGCGACCAACCGCACCGCGATTGTGGACGCGGTCTTTCAGGGGCAATCGCCGGTGGCCTATGGCCCGCTGACTTCGGTCACGCCGTTTTACGATCCGAGCGTGGAGCGGCTCTACCCCTACGATCCGGACTACGCGCGAGAGCTGCTGACCAGCGCGGGCTACACGGATAGCGACGAGGACGGCATTTTAGACCGCGACGGCGAGCCGCTGAAGCTGACCGTTGTCTTTGCGCCCTGGAATCAGATGGCGGACGTGGCGCAATTGTTGCAAAGCCAATGGCGCGAAGTGGGCATTGACGTTGAGCTGATCTTGGAGCCGGACTATCCCTCGTTGAAGGCGCGCGCCGACAGCGGCGACTATCACCTGATCGCGTTTTACGATTTTGGCGTGGACGCGAGTTTGCTCAACGCCTTTTACCTCAGCGACGGGCCGAACAACTGGGCGCGCTATCAGGACGAGGAGTTGGACGGTTGGCTGCACGAAGCCACCCGCCAAGTGGACCCCGAAACGCGCGCCGCGCTCTATCGCTCGGCTCAGCAGCGGCTGATGGAGCAAGCCGTGCTCTTGCCCATCCGCGAATATGTGAACTTGGACGGCGCGACCGCCAAGCTGGACGGCGTGATCTTCAGCGCACAAGGTTGGTGGCCGCTGTTGCGCAACTTCCAGTTGCTCCCCTGAAGCAAGCCGACGATGGGCGCGTGGCTGGTGCGGCGGATCGGGGCGGCGGTGCTTTCCGCGTGGTTGGTGTTGACGCTGGCTTTTTTCGCGTTGCGCTGGTTGCCCGGGGATGCGCTGGACGCGACGATGGCGCGCGCGGGCTGGTCGGCGGAGGCTATCGCTGCGCGCCGCGCTGAGTTGGGCTTGGACGCGCCCCCTGCGCGTCAATACGTCACCTATTTGGGCGGCGTGTTGCGCGGCGACTGGGGGCGCTCGCTGATCTCCGGCCAGGCGGTGAGCGAAAAGATCGCCCAAAACGCGTGTCCCACCGTGACGCTGGCGCTGTCGGCGCTGTGGGTGGCTTTGGGGCTGGGCGTGACGTGGGGCGTGCTCGCTGTCATGCCCTGGCGCGTGGCGCGCTACGGCGCGGAGACGCTCGCGGCGCTGGCGCTCGCCACCCCCGTTTATTGGACGGCCACGCTGGCGATCTACCTTTTCGCGGTGCTGTTGGGCTGGCTGCCCGGCACAGGCGGGGATGGGGTGCGTGCGTTGATCTTGCCCGCGCTGGTGTTGGGCTTCCACGCGGCGGGCGGAATCGCGGAAGTGACGGCGCGGAGCTTGCGCGAGGCTTGGGCCGAGGATTTTGTGCGCACGGCGCGCGCCAAAGGCTTGCCCGCTTGGGACGTGCTGGATCATGTGCTGCGCGTGGCTTTGCTGCCGTTGATCGCGGTGGCGGCGGTGCAGTTGAGCTTTTTGCTGGGCGGCACGGTCATCACCGAGACGATCTTTGTGCGGCAAGGGCTGGGGCGCGTCTTTCTGGACGCGATCACCGACCGCGACTATCCGATGGTGCAAGGGCTGGTGGTGCTGGCCGCGCTGAGTGTGAACGGGGTCCACACGTTGGCCGACGTGCTTTATGCGCTGGTTGACCCGCGCGTGCGGCGGGGAGCGTAGCTGTGCGTGGGGCGCGGGTGCGTTTGCGCGTGGCGGGTGCGCTGATCGCGGCGATGGTGTTGTTGGCGATCTTTGCGCCCTGGCTGACCCGCTTCGATCCGCGTGCGGCGGTCGCCGAGCCGCTGCGCGCGCCTTCGGCGGCGCACTGGTTCGGAACGGACTTGTTGGGGCGGGACGTTTTCAGCCGCACGCTTTACGGCGGGCGGCGGATGCTGGTGGTGGCGGCGCTGGCGCTGTTGGTGACCGTGCCGCCCGGCTTGGCGGTTGGGGTGTTGGCGGGGTACGCCGGGCGCTGGGTGGACGCGGCGCTGATGGCGTTGGTGGACGCGATGCTGGCCTTCCCCAGCTTGTTGCTGGCCTTAGCGCTGGTGGCGCTGGTCGGACGTGGCACGGTGCAAATCGCGGTGGCGGTCGGCGTGGCGGGTGTGCCCACTTACGCGCGGGTGACGCGCGCCGCCGTGTTGGAAGCGCGCAGTCGTCCGTTTGTGGAGGCGGCGCAGGCGCTCGGCGCGTCACCCCTGGGCGTGATGTGGCGGCATATTGTGCCCACCGTCGCGCCCACGCTGAGCGCGTTTGCGGGCGTTTCGCTGAGCTGGGCGCTGCTTAACAGCGCCGCGCTGACCTTCCTGGGGTATAGCGGGGACATCAGCGCGCCGGATTGGGGCGTGATGTTGGCCGAAGGCCGCGCGATCTTCCGCAGCGCGCCCTGGGTGGCGCTGGCCCCGGGCTTCGCGTTGAGCGCGTTGGTGTTGGCGCTCAACGGTGTGGCACGCGAGTTGGCGTTGCCGCCTGCTCGCCGGCGATGACGCCGTACAGCGGTAGGGCGGGGGCGCTGCCCCCGCATCCCCGCAAGGGGCGAAACGCCCCTTGACCCCGCCGCGCAAACGCTGCGCGTTTGACGCGGCAGTGAAGTAGGGGGACGGGGGCGGTCGGGGAACGCTTGCCGCCGCTGAGCGTCCGCCGGATCGGCGCGCCGCCGAGCCGCGCTGCGCGCGGCTGACGCGCGGCTCTGCCGCGCGTAGTGCGCCGAAGGCGCACAGGCGGCGCGCCCA
>JALSSH010000163.1 GCA_026984385.1 Ardenticatenia bacterium
CGAGCAAATCACCTTTGTGCAGTCGGACTTCCAACATCTGCTCGAACACGTCCAAGGCCCGTTCGACGCCGTGCTCACCAAAGGGAACGCGCTCCCCCATCTGCTCCACGACGAGCAGATCGAAGAAGCGCTGCTGATCTTCTACGAGCTG
Organism: Ardenticatenia bacterium; assembly: GCA_026984385.1. Lineage (GTDB taxonomy): Bacteria > Chloroflexota > Anaerolineae > Aggregatilineales > Aggregatilineaceae > JALSSH01. The sequence goes on from JALSSH010000163.1 coordinate 152, forward strand.
TTGCGTCCGGGGGGCCTTGTCCTGATCGGAATGCGCGATTTTGAAACGCTGCTGGAAGACCGCCCGCGTCTGTGGCCCGGGCGCGTCCACGACGAGCCGGAGGAGCAGATCATCACCTTTGACATTTGGGACTGGGACGACGGCCCGCCGATCACCGTCACGGTGAACACATTCATCGTGCGCGGCCAGGGCGAAAACTACCGCGTCACCAAGCGCCCGGTTGTCTTCCGCGCCCTGACCGCCGATGAGGTCGCCGTCGTCATGTCCGAAGTCGGCTTTGAAAACTTCCAGGCCCAGCGCGACCGCTGGGAACTGATCTTGACCGCAACAAAACCCGCGTAGCGTCACAACCACACAGCGAGGGAGCAACTATGACGCAAGAAACCGCAACACCCAACGCGACGGCGCAAGCCTCGCCCCAAGATATGCCCAAGACGTTTAACTTCCAAGAAGCCGAAAAACGGCTCTACTCCTGGTGGGAACAAAACGGCTGGTTTCAGCCGGAAGTGCACCCGGACGCCGAGCCGTTCGTGATCAGCATTCCGCCGCCCAACGTCACTGGCGCGCTGCACAACGGCCACGCCATGTTTGTCAGCTTGGAAGACCTGATGATCCGCTACGAGCGGATGCGCGGCAAAGCGGCGCTTTGGGTGCCCGGCACCGACCACGCCGGCATCGCCACGCAGCTCCTCGTTGAGCGCATGTTGGAAGAAGAGGGCACAAGCCGCCAGGCGATCGGGCGCGAGGAGTTTTTGCGCCGCGTGTGGCGGTGGAAAGAGGAAAAAGGCGGGCGCATCGTGGAACAGCTCCGCCGCCTCGGGGCAAGTTGCGACTGGACGCGCGAGCGCTTCACGCTGGACGAGGGGCTTTCGCGCGCCGTGCGCGAAGCCTTCGTCACGCTCTGGGAACAAGGGCTGATCTATCGTGGGCCGCGCTTGATCAACTGGTCGCCCGGGCTGCAAACCGCCGTCAGCGATCTGGAAGTGGAGCGCGTGGAAGAACAAGGCCACATGTACTACTTCCGCTATCCGGTGGAAGGCGGCGGCTATATTCCTGTGGCAACCACCCGTCCGGAGACCATTTTGGGCGACACCGCGGTAGCCGTGCACCCTGACGACCCACGCTATCAAGCCTTCATCGGCAAGCGCTGCCTCGTGCCGATGCTCAACCGCCCCATCCCAATCATCGCGGACGAGTACGTAGACCGCGAGTTCGGCACGGGCGCGCTCAAAATCACGCCCGGGCACGACCCGAACGACTACGAGATCGGCCAACGCCACAGCTTGCCCGTGATCAACATCCTGAACCCAGACGCCACGCTCAACGAAAACGCCGGCCCCTATCAGGGCATGGATCGCTTCGAGGCGCGCAAAAAGCTCTGGGCGGATATGGAAGCAGCAGGGTTGACCATCCGCGTCGAGCCGCATACACACGTCGTGCCGCGCTCGCAACGCGGCGGCGAAGTGATCGAGCCGCTTATCAGCACACAATGGTTTGTCAAGATCAAGCCGTTGGCGGAAAAAGCCATCGCCGCCGTGCGTGAAGGGCGCATCACGATCATTCCGGAACACTTCGAGCGCGTGTACTTCAACTGGCTGGAAAATATCCAAGACTGGTGCATCAGCCGCCAACTGTGGTGGGGACATCAGATCCCCGCTTGGCACTGCGCCGACTGTGGCGAGATCACCGTCGCGCGCCAAGACCCAACCGAGTGCGTCCATTGCGGCAGCGCCAAGATCGAGCGCGACCCGGACGTGTTGGATACCTGGTTCAGCTCCGGGCTGTGGCCCTTCAGCACGCTGGGTTGGCCGGAAGACACGCCCGACTTGCGCCGCTATTACCCCACCGACGTGATGGAAACGGGCTACGACATTCTCTTTTTCTGGGTCGCGCGCATGATCATGCTCGGCATCTGGTTCACGGGCAAAGAGCCGTTCCACACGGTCTATTTGCACGGCCTGGTGCGCGACGAGCACGGCCAGAAAATGAGCAAAACCAAAGGCAACGTGATCGACCCGCTGGTGATCGTGGACAAATACGGGGCGGACGCGCTGCGCTTCACGTTGCTGACGGGCAGCTCCCCGGGCAACGACATGAACCTTTCGGAGGCGCGCATCGAATATAGCCGCAACTTCGGCAACAAGTTGTGGCAAATGACGCGCTTCACGCTGAGCAACCTGGGCCACTACACCCCGCGCCCCGAACCCGTCTGGGACGCGCTCGACCTGCCCAGCCGTTGGGTGCTCAGCCGCCTGAGCGGGCTGGTGAGCAACGTTCAGCGCCTTTTTGAGACGTACCAATACGGCGAGGCGGGGCGCCAGGTGTTGGACTTCCTCTGGGGCGAGTTTGCGGATTGGTACATCGAGATCAGCAAAAGCGCGCTTTACGGCGAAGACCAAACCGCCCGCGAACATACGCTGGACGTGTTGATCTACGTGCTGGATCGGGCGTTGCGCTTGCTGCACCCCTACATGCCCTACATCACCGAGGAAATCTGGCGCTACATGCCCACCGACGAACGCCCGCTGATATTGGCCGCCTGGCCGCAGGCCAACCCCGCGCACGTGGACAAAGCGGCAGAAGCCGACTTCGCGATCCTGATGGAGTTGGTGCGCGGCGTGCGCAACACCCGCGCCGAATACAAAGTCGAGCCGTCTCGCCGCATCGGGGCGGTGGTGGACGCGGGCGCGCATAAAGAGCTGATCGAGGCGCACCGCGCGATCTTCGCGCGGCTGTGCAACGTGGAGCGGGTCACGCTGCTGAGCGCGGACGACGCGCCGCCGCAAAACGCCGCCACCGTCGTGGCGGCGGATGTGACGCTGTATTTGCCGCTGGAGGAAATGGTTGACCTGAAGGCCGAGCGCGCCCGTCTGGAAAAGGAACTGGCTAACTTGGAGCAACAGATCGCGCGCGCCGAAAAGCTGTTGCAAAACGAGAATTTCGTCAACAAGGCCAAGCCGGAAGTCGTGCAACGCGAACGCGACAAGCTCGCCAAATTGAGCGCCAGCCGCCAAGCGTTGCAAGAGCGCCTGGCCGCGCTGGGCGCGTGACGTAACAAAAGCGGGGGAAGGCCCAACGCCCTCCCCCGCCCCGCTTACTGTGCTGTGCCGCCCTGTGGCTTTTGCGCCTGCCTCTTCAAGTAGAGCTTGCGCCCGAGCTTGCGCGCCGCTTCCTTCACACGCGGGTCGCTTTCGCGGCGATACAGCTCCTCCAGTGCGTCGAAAGCCTCCACCGCCTCCAACAGCTCCAACTCGTGGATAGATTTCAAGCGCACCTCCGGGCTTTTGTCCTTCAGCCGCGCAATGTGGAAAGCGATCACCCGTTCGATGGCTGACGGCATGGTCTCTCTCTCCTCGGTCACTAAAAGGAACTT
>JALSSH010000164.1 GCA_026984385.1 Ardenticatenia bacterium
AGTGAAGTAGGGGGACGGGGGCGGTCGGGGAACGCTTGCCGCCGCTGAGCGTCCGCCGGATCGGCGCGCCGCCGAGCCGCGCTGCGCGCGGCTGACGCGCGGCTCTGCCGCGCGTAGTGCGCCGAATGGCGCACAGGCGGCGCGCCCAGCGCGCACCGCGCGCGCCACGCCGAAATTACGGCGCAAACGTTGGTGGCGTTGGGGGCAAGACCGTGAAGCGTATTTCTCCGGAGACCGCCTCCCCGACCCAGACCCCCTGGTCGCCCGTGTACTCGGGGAACGGCGTAGCGGTTGCGTCCGGCGGCATCACGGCCAGCAGATTGCCCGCGCTGGTGTTGCGGTAAAAGGCGCGGATGCGGTATTCCCCGGGCTGCACACCGATCCCTTGCAGCGTGGTTGGGTCCAGACGGTAGGTTTGGTGGCAGCGCGAGCGTGCGCCGAGCAGATGCAGCCCCACTTGGCCCGGGAAGTACGGCGGGGGGCTGTAGGTGTCCGGCTGGTCACGGAGCGCGACTGCGCCGCCCACGCTGGTAATTTGCAATGTGACGCCCTGTACCGCGTCGTTGCCGGTCAAGATCGGCGGGCGATCGGGAACGTGCAAGATCAGCGGGCCGCGATCCGTGTTGATGAATGTCACGCGCACGATCAGCGGCTCACCGTAAACGATTCGGTCGTTTTCCAGTGAAATTTCCAGCTTGAGCGCGTCTCGCTGGGCGCTACGGAAGGCCAAGACCGAGCGGTTGTTGCCGCCGATAGGGGCGGCCAAGTCCGTGCAGAGCACGCCTCGGCGGGTGTTGGGGAAATAGTGGGGAATGGCAATGGCGATGGCTATGAGCACCCCGCCGATAGCGAGCGCCAAATGCTTGGAGTTGATCTCCCCAACCGACGGTCGGCTTAGTCGTAATTGTCTTCTGCGTCCCCTCACCGCCCCCTCATCCTTTGTCGTTGAGCCATGCCTGAATTTCTGCAATCACGGCGTTCGGCGTGACGTGTTGGGCTTCCAACCAGCGGATGCCGCTATCGTGGCCGCGAAACCACGTGTACTGGCGACGGATAAAAACGCGCGTCTGCCGCCGAATGGCTGCGACGGCCTGCTCGTAGCTTTCTTGGCCGGCCAAGTACGCTTTCCACTGAATGTACCCCAGTCCGCTCATGGCCGGACACGCCCAAGTATAGCCCGCATCTAACAATCTGCGCACCTCGGCCAGCAACCCCGCTTCTAACATGCGTTCGAGCCGCGCGTCGGCGCGTGCGTAAAGTTGCTCGCGTGGCATGGTCAAGCCTAGTTGCAAGAGCCGATAGGGTGGGGGGCTTTTGCGCTGCAGCTCGCTGATGGGCTGCCCGGCCTCGATGCACACTTCCAGCGCGCGCACCACCCGCCGCACGTTGCGCGGGTCAATGCGCGCCGCCGCGACCGGATCGCGTTGCTCCAGGCGTGCGTGGAGCGCTTGCGCGCCGTGTTCCGCTGCGTATTGCTCCAGTTCCGCGCGCAAAGCGGGGTTGGGCGGCACTTCCGGAATGCCCCAGCCCTCGATCACGGCGGTGAGGTATTGCCCTGTGCCGCCGACCAGCAAGGGCAACTTGCCCCGTGCGTGGATCGCTGCGATGGCGGTATACGCCGCGCGCTGATATTGCGCCAGCGTGTACATTTGGTCCGGCGTCGCCACGTCCAGCAAGTGGTGGGGCACGGCGGCGCGTTCGGCGGGGGAGGGCTTGGCCGTGCCAATATCCATCTCGCGGTAGACCTGGCGACTGTCCGCGCTGACGATCTCCCCGCCCAGCGCCTGCGCCAAGTGGATTGCCAGCGCGGTTTTGCCGACCGCCGTCGGGCCGAGCAACACCACCAACGGGCGCGTTTCACCAGTCGAGCGCATCGCGTATGATCTCCACCCGCCACTCTTCCCCTTGCACAGCCACCGCCGCCACGTCCACGCGCCAGGGCGCGTCTTCCAGCTCATGCGCGAGCAGGTACGCTTGGGCGGCTTCTAACACGTGCGCGCGCTTGTGCGGCCCGACGCTTTCCAACGCTGCGTTGAGCGCCGTCTGAAGCGGCCCGCGTCGGGTGCGCACCTCCACAAAAACGACCGTTTCGCCGTCGCGGGCCACAATGTCCAACTCCAGCGGGCCGCTGCGCCAGTTGCGCGCCAAGATGATATAGCCCGCGCGTTGTAAATGCGCGGCAACCCACATCTCCCCCCATTGACCGAGTTCTTGTGCGGAGTTGGTCATGCTTGCCTCTTGTGTGCGGTTTGCCTGTCTATCTTGCCAGTGATTTTCAGATCGTGCTAGAATCAGCCGCAGAAAGCCCACCGATCCAATGAAAAAAGGAGCGCTGCCGATGACCGTGCTTAGCGTCTTGAAGCAGGCCGATATATTTTACGATTTGACCGACACGCAGTTGGAGCTGATCGCTGCGATCTGTCAGGAAAAGACGTATGTCAAAGATGAGGTGATTTTCCCCGAAAACAGCAAGGGCAAAGAAATGTACGTGATCGTGGAGGGGGAGGTCTCCATCGAGCTAGACCCGACGCTGATCGGGCGTACCGACGTGACCGAGCCGCAGGTGCTCACCGTGTTGGGGCGCTGGCAGGTTTTCGGCGAAGTGGCGCTGGTGGACGAAGGCGTGCGCTCGGCTTCGGCGCGCAGTTTGCGCCACAACACGCGCGTTTTGATCATCCCCCGCGACAAGCTGATGTTGCTTTGCGAAACCTATCCCCAACTCGGCTATCGCTTGATGCGCAATTTGGCCGCCGACCTCGCCATGAAAATCCGCCACACCGATCTGCAGATCCGCACCCAATTGACTTGGGCTTCTCACCAGGATCAAGATTGATGAACGTGGAAATCGTCACCATAGGCACAGAACTGTTGCTCGGCGAGATCGTAGACACCAACGCCACCACCATCGCTCGCCAACTGCGCGACATTGGCGTCAACATCTACTTCCTGACCACCGTCGGAGACAACCACGAACGCATCACCGAAGCGATCCGCACCGCGCTACAGCGGGCGGATGTGGTGATCACCACCGGCGGGTTGGGTCCGACGGTGGACGATATGACACGCCAAGCCGTGGCCGACGCCACCGGACGCGCGCTGGAGTTTCGCCCCGAGCTTTTCGAGGAAATCCGCGAACGTTTCCGCCAGTTTGGTATCCGTATGAGCGAAAACAACCGCACCCAGGCTTACATCCCCAAAGGCGCTATCCCGATCCACAACCGTTTGGGCACGGCCCCTTGCTACATCGTTGAGTCCGAGCAGGGCACGGTGATCAGCTTGCCCGGCGTGCCGCGCGAGATGAAAGACTTGCTCATCTCCTCGGTCATCCCCTATTTGCGCGAGCGCATGGGCGGCAAGGGCATCATCAAGGCGCGCATTTTGCGCACGGCGGGCATCAGCGAAAGCAGCATTGACGCGCGTATCACGGACTTGATGCAGTGGGCTAACCCCACCGTTGGCCTGGCGGCCCACACCGGCCAAACCGATATCCGTATCACCGCCCGCGCGGATACCGAGGCCGAAG
>JALSSH010000165.1 GCA_026984385.1 Ardenticatenia bacterium
GTCGGTGCTCAACGTGGCGTTGAGTTCCCCCTCGCCGCTCAGGTGATAGCCCGCTTGCGGGGCCAGCCCTGTGAGCAGCAATGTTTCCACGCCCGGGGCCACCTGAAAGACCGCCGTTTCCACATCTGCGCCGTCTTCCGGCGCAGCGTCGAACATAGCTTGCGCCTCGCCCAACGCCACCCCACGCATCGTGTCGCCTTCGATCAGCACGCCGGCGGGCGGTGGGGGCTGATCCGCGTCTTGGGCCACAAACGCGGTCAAAAACCAGTTTTCCAAATTGGGGTGCGCAGGCGCGATCTCCAACCGGAAGTAGCCGTAAGGGTCGGTCTCAAAGTTGTTGCCGACCGGCTCCCCCCAGGACTGGTCCACCACTTGACCGGCCACCTGATAGCCCGCCACCATCGTCACGTGGCTATCGGGCAGCAAGTTTTGCATGTAGATCGCGCTATCCCCGACCAGCGAGCCGTAAAATAGGCCGGAGGGCGTGGGTTCGGTTTGGAAGTGGAACACGATCAGCGGCGTATAGCTGGGGTAGGTAGTCACCACGCGGTCAAAGACGAAAACCGTCCCGGGCCGCCAGTAGACCAACTCGCGGTAAACGGCGCTGACCTTGGCGCGGTTTTGCGGCGTGGTGTAAACCGTGCTGTTATACGCGCCGGTGATGTCCGCGCGTAGATACGTCATGCCGCCCTGGTCGCTGACGCGCACCAGCGAGCCGGTGTCATAGGCGCGCCAATGCTCCAGCAAAAAGTCCGTGTTGATGGCGGTGCGCGGTTGCGGGGCCATGCTGCGCTGTCCACAATCGTTGAGCCACACGTCGCGCTCGTTGTTGGGGCGGATGCCGTCGAACGTTTCGCCCAGGTCACAGATCAAAATACTGTTGGCGGCGATGGTGCGCACATACCAATTGGCGTCGTGGTCGGATGTGCCATCCCCGCTATAAACGCCGCTGCGCACAAGCAGCTCTTCTCCATTGTGGTAAATGGTGAAGTTGCCCTGGTCAAAAAACTGGTGATAGGCCAAGTGGTCGCCGGCGTTGAAGCTAACATAGGTGGCGGAGGTATCCAGTTGGCCGCTCTCGTCGGTCCAGGCAGAGCGCATGAACACATGCCCCAGGTACGGGGCAATCCACGTAAGCGTGAAGGGCGGAATAGCGGCGGCTTTGGGGTCTCGCCACAAAAATTCCTCGGTGATCATCCACGCGGGCATCTCGTCCGGCGGTTGCTCCAAAAACCAGGCCATCCAACTGGCATGTTCGGTTTTGGCGAAAACCGCTTGCAAAAGCAAATCTTGGGCGCGCCCGTAGACAAAAACGCCGTGATAGCGCTCCGAATCCCCGATGATCGAGGGGTAGCTGTGCATCGGGTCGCCCCAGTCCTCATTGTAGGTGCGCGCCATCCCGGGGTGGTACAGGAACATATCGTAGGCGAGGCGGTCATACCACCATTCGGTATCGTCAAAATAGTTTTCGCCCGCCGCCGTCCACCAGGCCAGCGCCGTTTGCACCATCGGCCAGTTGGCGATAAAGCCGTAAACCGGCCCTTCGGCCCAAGCCCCGCCCGTTTGGATATCCAGCGCGGGAATAAACACATCGGTGAGCGTCTCACGGCAAAAGTCCAATAGCACCGGCGCGCTTTCGTTTTCGCCCCAGAGCGCCAGTCCGGTTGCGGTTAACGCCCACAGCCAACGTTGCGCGTAGTTGCCGAAGGCCATGATCTGCCCTTCGAGCCAAACGGTGGAGTCGGCGTCAGCGTTGGGGTCAAAGAGCACATTGGCCGCGCGCCAAAGCGTTTGGCGCAAGGCGGCGCGGTCTTCGTGACTGAGTGCGTCGTAAAGCCAGTCATAGCCCACCGCCAGCGCGGAAACGTCCTCCATCAACTGGCTGTCAAAGCTTTCTTCGCCGCGCAGCGCCGGATGATTTTCAATGCGATTCGCCAGTTGGACCATGATCGCCTTCGCGCGCGTGGCATAACTCGGATCGTCGGTCACCAGCCAGGCCAACGCCAACGCCCGCAACGCCGTTCCCGCCGTCCAATCGGCGTCTTCTTCCGGCCCGCTGGAATCCACATACGCAGAAAAGGCCTGCCATTCGCGGGTTTGTGCCTCGGCACGCGGTTTGAGCGTTTCCTCGACATAGGCGCGCGTGATCAGCAAGCGGGGGTGCTCGCCAAAGGAGGCGACGGGTTGCGGTGGAGCTTCCCAACCGGTTTGAGCACGGGCGGGATGGGGGGCGCGCAGCCCCAGCGTCAGCCCGCTCAGCCACACAAGCAACACCAGCACGCTCCACACTCGTCTATAGCAGCGATCCATTGGCTTCTCCCTTTGCCGCGCCGGTTGGTGTTTTGCGCGGTCGTTTAGAAAGACGTTTCCTCACTCTCAGCCACGAGCAAGGTCGTTGGCTCTAACCGTAACCATGTCCGGCCAACTCGAAACAATTGCCCCGGGTGCAGCTCCACAGCGCCGGTGATGCGTGTGTCGCCCAAAAACGTGCCGTTGGTGCTGCGTAAGTCTTCCAACCAAAAGTGTTGCCCGTCATAAACAATCGAAGCATGTTCGCGGGAAACCTGGTTGTCATAATTCAGGCAAACGTCGCTATCCTCACGCCGCCCCACGATGAGTGCCGTCCCGGGCACGGCTTCCAGGTGCAAAATATCGCCGTCGCGTGGCCCGCTCATCACGCCGATAGCTATTCGCGGCATTTACTCTCCCCCCTCTTGCGAAAGATAACGCCTCGCCTGGGCGCGTTTTTCTTGTGAGGGCTTGTGCGCGGGGTTAAGCTCCAGCGCCTGGTTAAAGGCGTGAATAGCTTCTTGCCAACGCGCCAGTTGCATCCACGCCTCCCCCAGATTATGCCAAAACCAGACACTGCGTGGTGTGGCGGCGGTGGCTTTTTGATAGCATTCGAGCGCGTCTTGCCAGCGTTCTAGCGCGGCATAGACTTGTCCCATGCCGTTCCACGCCCAACCGTAGTCCGGTTCGTGATTAACCGCCTGGCGATAGGCGACCAATGCCTCCTCGTGCCGCCCCATACGTTGCAAAATCTGCCCGCGCCGTGCCCAGGCGATCTCGTTGCCGGGCGCGAGCGCCAACACCCGATCCACGACGCGCAACGCCTCTTGAGAACGCCCCAACGCCAACAACGGATCAACCTGGTTCAGCCAATACCAAACGCCTTGGGGGTCTTCTGCGGTGGCGCGTTCGTAGCTGAGTAGTGCTTCTTCGCGCCGTCCTAAGGCTTCCAGCGCCAGCCCGCGCCCGTTCCACGCCCAACCATAATGGGGATTGAGCTGCAAGGCGCGGTCGTAGGCGTTCAGCGCCTCTTCGTGGCGGTTCAAACGGCGCAACACTTGGCCGCGCTTGGCCCAGCTTTCAGCGTGACGAGGGGCCAGGCGCAACGCTTGCTCCAACGGTTGGAGCGCTTCTTCATAGCGGCCCAGCACGACCAGCTCGTCGGCCTGGTTATACCAATACCACACGTCGTCGGGTTGCAAAGTGGCGGCCTGGTGAAAA
>JALSSH010000166.1 GCA_026984385.1 Ardenticatenia bacterium
GGCGTAAACGATTTGCGAATAAACCCCATCCGGGTCGCGGGAAAAGCGCGGGATGTTGTGGATCGGCGAACGGTCTAGCACGACCAGGTCGGCGCGCTTGCCCACTTCCAGGCTGCCGGTGATCTCATCCAGCCCTAACGCTTCCGCGCCCCAGCGCGTCGCCATGAGCAGCGCCTCTTTGGCCGGCAAGATCACCGGATCGTTAGTCGCGCCTTTGACCAGGAGCGCCGCCAAGCGCATCTCTTCGAACATATCCAAGTCGTTGTTGCTGGCCGCGCCGTCTGTGCCGACGCTGAGCTTGACGCCCCGCTCGCGCATCTCCTTGATCGGCGCGATGCCGCTGGCGAGCTTGAGGTTGCTGGTGGGGTTATGCGCCACCGCCACGCCGTGTTGCTGCAGGAGCATAATTTGCTCGGTATCCACGTGCACGCAGTGCGCGGCGATGGTGCGCGCGCGGAAAACGTCCAGGTCGACCAGGCGGTTGACGACCTTTTTTTCAAACTCGTTCCAACTGTCTTCGGCCTCTTGGCGCGTCTCTAAAACGTGGATTTGCAGCGGCACGTCGTATTCCGTCGCCAACGCCGCGCAAGCCTGCAAAATCTCGTCCGTGCAAGTATACGGGGCGTGCGGAGCGACCGAGGGCACGATCAACGGGTGGCCTTTCCACTGCTCGATAAATTTGCGCGTGCGCTCCAAGCCGTCCTCATAACTTTCTGCGTCCGGCGTGGGGAACTTCATCACAGATTGGCCGCACACACCGCGTATTCCCGCCTCTGCGGTGGCCGCGGCCACGTCTTCCTCGTAGTAGTACATGTCGGCAAAAAGCGTCGTGCCGCCGCGAATCATCTCCGCACACGAAAGTTGTGTGCCCAAACGACAAAACTCCGGGCTGACAAATTCCCGCTCCACCGGCATCATATAGCCGAGCAGCCACACATCCAAGCGCAAATCGTCGGCCATCGCGCGCAAAAGCGACATGGGCATGTGCGTATGGGCGTTGACCAAGCCGGGCATGATGATCTGCTCGCGGCACTCGACCACCTCGTCGGCTTCGTAGCGCGCCGTGATCGCGTCGGTAGGGCCGACGGCCACGATGCTATCCCCTTGGATGGCAACCGCGCCATCGGGGTAATGTTCCAACGTGGGACTCATGGTGAGCACCGTACCGTGAACAAGCAACGTGTCTACGTGCTGCATAAGTCGTGTCCTTTCTTGACAAATGCTAAATTCTTTCCATTATAGCGCAGGCCGTAGCTGGCGCGATGCCACGTGGTGCGTAAAATAGTAGCGACTTGGCGCGTCGGAGGCCCACACTAAGTTTCCGCGCGCCCCGTAGTGATGCTCATTCCGCCCACACATAAGGCAGCTCAAAGCGATGATGCGATTGCGTAGCGATTTACTCCGAACGCTCGAAGCCGGCACAGTCGGCCTCTTCTTGATCCAAGCGGTGCGCTTCCTCTACGCCACGCTTTACGCACGCGCCAGCAGCGCGGACCTGGTCGGGCGCGTGCCGGACCCGCGCACGTTGCAAGGGGTCCCGGGCGTGGTGGAGCTGACGACCGTCCAAACCGAGATCGCGATGCTGTTGGGCTTGCTGTTGCTGCCGCTGTTGGCGCTCTTTTTGGGGCGCTGGGGGTTGAGCTTTCCCTTTACGGTGCTTTTCGTGGCCCTAGGGCGCTCGCTGGCGCTGCAATCCGCCGCCCTGCAAGTGCCCGGAGCGGCGTTGGTGATCGGGGCGGGGCTGCTCTATCTGGCGCTGACCGCGATCCGCCGACCGTCGTTTTTCCCTTCGGCGCTGCTATTGGGCGTGGCTGGCGATCAGCTCATCCGCTCCGCTTACGACACTTACGACCCCACCTGGCAAAACGCCTATCCGGTGAATTTGGGCGCTTTGGGCACGGTGGAAATGGGGCTGGTGATCGCGCTGGCGACGATTTTGTTGATCGTGTTGGCGATGGTCGCTTGGTTCGTGGAACGGCGCGCCGAGCTGGCCGCCGCCGAAGCCGAAGAAGCCGTCCATTCCCATTACGCCACCGCCGAGCGCCCCACCCCACGCCCGCAACGGCGCGGCCATATCAGCGCATGGAGCGGGTTGGCGCTGGGCGGCATCCTCTATTTGGAGCTGACGCTCTTCGGGCTGCCGAACGCTGTAGCGCGTTGGGCCAACGTGGACTATGCCGCGCTGCTCCCCTGGCTGCTGGGCGCAACGCTGCTCCCGCTGGTGCCGGAAGTGCGCGAACAAGCGCGCCGCTTCGCGGGCATGTTTGATAGCGCTTGGCGCGGCTGGCTGTGGATGTTGTTGCTCGGGCTGCTGCTGGTGATCGGGCGGCGCTATGAAGGCGTGTTGGCCGCTGCGGTGTTGGTCTTTGCCCAATTCATGGTCGGGCTTTCGGTGTGGTGGTTGGTGCGCACGCGCGAAACGCGCCACAACCTCACCGGCATCACGATCCTGTTGGGCGTGATCGCGTTTGCTGCGCTGGCGATAGGCGACTACTTCACCTACGATTACGCCTACGTGCGCGACCTGGCCGCCCCCTACCAAAACGTCAGCGCCTTTTTGCGCTCGTTTCGCGGCATGGGCTTGGGGTTGGCCCTGATCGCAGCGTTGCTGCTCGCGCTGCCCATGATCCTCACACGGCGCGGCATCGCATGGAGCGGCGGGCGCGGGATGTACTCGTTTTTCGGGCTGCTGTTGGTATTAGGCGTGAGCTTGGGCGGGGCGATGGTCAGCGCGCCCGCCTTCGTGCGCCGCCCCCCCGACCCCAACTGCCTGCGCGTGGCTACGTTGAACATTCACGGCGGCTATTCGCAGTTCTTCGACCCAAACTTGGAACGGGTGGCGCAACTGATCCAGCTCAACGGGGCGGATGTGGTGTTGCTGCAAGAGGTGGACACGGGCCGCATGGCGAGCTTCGGCGTGGATCAAGCGTTATGGTTGGCGCGGCGGCTGGAAATGGAACACGTCTTTTTCCCGCAAAATGAGGCGCTGCAAGGGCTGGCCGTGCTCAGCCGCGTGCCGATTGTGGACATGGAGGGGCTGTTGCTGCCCAGCACAGGCAACCAGGCCGCCGCCATGCACGTTCGGCTCGACCCCGAGCGGCTGGTCGCCGACCCGCAGGCCGCCGAGCTGGGCTATCTGCACATTTACAACGCCTGGCTGGGCTTCCGCAAGGTGCAACCCGACGGGCAACCCTTGCCGGAAAACCTGCAAGACCAAAACGCTCAGTTTGAAACGCTGTTGCGCTGGGTGGCCGCACAACACGGGCCGGATTGGAAAGCGCGCATCATCCTGGGCGGCACGTTCAACTTCGGGCCGGACTCGCCGCTCTATCTGCAATTGGGGCAATCGCTGTTACGCGACCCCTTCGCAGGGTTGCGCGTGGAAGACAGTATGACCGTCTTCCTGGTCAACGGCACGGCGGCGCGCTATGACTATCTCTGGACGGCCAATTTGCCGCTGAATAGCGCGGGCATAGACCACAGCACG
>JALSSH010000167.1 GCA_026984385.1 Ardenticatenia bacterium
GTCGGCAACGCGACCGCCCGCGCTCGCGCGATTTTTTTGGAAGGGCGCGCAATGGGCAACAACCCGCACGTGCTCGCCAAAGTGGGCGATTGCTCCTCAGAGCATTGGTACTTCCTCCAACCGCTGGCCTGGGGACAATATGACTTGGGGGCATATGGCTATTTGCAAGACGTGGTGAATTGGTTTGGCGAGTCCTTCGGCTACGACAGCCAGGCCGACCACAACGGCTTTAACGCCAACTCCGTGTTGGCGCCGGAATGGGCAAATCCGTACCAATGCCAAACAGGGGAATCACCGTTGTTGTGCGAGTTCCGTCTCCACAAGCCCAGCGTGGCGATTATCATGTTCGGCACAAGCGACCTGTTGGTGATGGCCCCCGCCGAATTTGACTTTTACATGCGCCACATCGTGCAAGAAAGCATTGACGCGGGCGTGATCCCGATCCTGAGCACTTTTCCGGGCAACATGAACTTTTGGAATCGTACCATCCTTTACAACCAGATCATCGTGCGCATCGCGTTGGATTACGATATTCCGCTGATCAATTTGTGGCTGGCTTTGGAACAGCTCCCCAATCACGGCTTGGAAGGGGACGGCTTTCACCTGGGCGAGCCGCCTTACGGCACGTCTTGCATCCTGGCTGATCCGTATTTGAGCTATGGCTACAACGTGCGCAACCTGGTGACGCTGCAGACGCTGAACAACGTCTGGCGCGGCGCGATGCAATGAGCGTTCGCAACAAGGGGCGGTGCTTGGCCGCCCCTTACGCCATCTACTCAACTGCTATGACCTCCAAACGACCCATTCGCTCCATTTTTTATACGGCGTTGTTGTGCGTGCTTGGCTTGGGCGTGTTGTGGGCGGGCGTCGCTGCCCACGCTCAGGATGGCGCAACGCCTACGCCGGACCCCGACGCCATTGTCGCGCGCGCCCGTGAAATTGACCTGAGCGCTTATCCCGTTGTTCCCCAACCCACCGCCCGCACCTATGAGATTTTTCAGCAGGGGCAAGCGTTGGGCCGTGCGCCCAACGTGCTGAGCAAGGTCGGGGATTGTAACTCGGTGGCGTGGATTTTTCTTTATCCTTTCGGCGAGGATCAGTACGATTTAGGGGACTACGCGGAACTGCAAGAAACTGTGGATTTTTTCCGCAACTCGTTTACTCAGCGTTCGCACGCGGCCAACAACGGTTTGAACGTCTACGCCGTGCTGGACCCACTCTGGGCGGACGCGGCGGCTTGCGAAAGCGGGGAAACGCCTTTGGCCTGTGAATATCGGCTGCGCAACCCCAGCGTGGCCGTGATCATGTTCGGCACAAACGATATGCTGGTGCTCACGCCCCCGCAATTCGACGCGGGGCTGCGCCGCGTGGTCGAAGAGACCGCCCAAGCGGGCGTGATCCCCGTCTTGAGCACGTTTCCGCGCAATTTGTCCTATCCGGAGCGCTCGGTGCTTTTCAATCAGATTGTGGTGCGGGTGGCGTTGGACGAGGACGTGCCGCTGATCAACTTGTGGTTGGCGCTAGAACCTTTGCCTGCGCACGGGGTGGACGAGGACGGTTTTCACCTCAACGGGCCGCTGACGCGCGCCGGAGATTTTGCCAGCGCAGACAATTTGCGCACGGGCCACCCTTTGCGCAATTTGGTAACGTTGCAGACGTTGGACGTGCTCCGCCGTGAAGTGCTCCAAGCCCCCGCGCGCCCATAGCGCCGCTCAGAGTTCGTCCGGCGCGTTGTCGTCGGTGAGGTCTTGGGTGTCTTGCTCGTCGAGCAACTGCTCTAAAAACTCTGCGAAGGGGTCATGGGGGCTGGTCGCGTCACGCTCGGCGGGGAAATCTGTTGGCGCAGTGGCCGCAGCGCGCGGCATGATGCGCGTGAGCCAGTCCGGCAAGCCCAACTCTGAGGGCATAAAAAGCCCTTCTAGGCGACGCAATGCGTCCAATAGGCGTTCGTTAAAGACGCGATAGTCCCCCAACCCTACGCCGCGCGCTACATCTTGGATGGCACGGCGCGCGTGTAGATATACGGCGCGGACTTTGGGGTGCGTTTCCGGAGGGAAGTAAACGGCCAGCTCATCACGCGCGGCCAACACGATCATTTGGCGGAAGGAAACCAAATCATAGTGGGCGACCAGGGTGCGGAAAGGGTACGGGTCGTCAGTAGGGGCGTGGTCGGCGGCGGGAGGCAGCCCGACTACTCCTTGCGGGCGGTCGTTCACCGCCAAGCCCAATTCGCGCTTGATGCGCTTGCGCACCGGCTTCCACGCACCCGCCGTAAACTCCGTGATCCAAGGTTCATCATGGCCCATCTTGGTGGTGAAGCCCGCCAAGTACATCGCCATCTCCACGCACGCATCGATCAAGGTTTGCGGGTCGCGTGCGAAGAGGATCAGCTCGTCGGTTTCGATATCAAAGGTGAATTTGTCGGCCAGCGGCAAATCCTCGTAAAGCAAGGCGGCGGCCTCGTCTACATACATGGGCACTGCACGCGGATAGAGCGCTACGATGCGCTGCAGCGTTTGCAGCGTCTCATCATCTAGCTCATATGCCGAGGCGAGTTGCTGTGCTGTGCCGTTGAGATCGTGCGGGTCAAGGATCACGGGGCGATTTTTACGTTTCATAGCGTTGTCCTGGCCTGATGGCGCGGGTTGTTTTTTCGTATGTGATTATAACCCAGCGGGCCGACGATTGCCCGTGAATTTTTCCCTAGAAAACGGAGGGACGTATGCCCATTGCCGCAGATGTCACGCTGGGCGCAAAGGTGCGCGTTTTTTGGCCGCAACTGGTAAACCTTTACGGCTGCGTTATCGGAGAAGAAACACAGATCGGCCCGTTTGTGGAAATTCAGCGCGGGGTGCGGATCGGCGCGCGGTGCAAAATTTCCTCTCATGCGTTCATCTGCGAGGGGGTCACGTTGGAGGACGGCGTTTTTGTGGGGCATGGGGTCATGTTCACCAACGACCGCTACCCCCGCGCCACCACGCCCCAAGGCGCGTTACAAAGCGCGGAGGATTGGGAGCTGCGGCCAATTCGCGTGCGGCGCGGCGCTTCCATCGGCAGCAACGCCACCGTGCTCGCTGGCGTCACCCTCGGGCGGGAAGCGATGGTTGGCGCGGGCGCGGTAGTGACGCATGACGTGCCGGATTACGCGATTGTGGCGGGCGTTCCGGCGCGCGTGGTGGGGGATGTGCGCGAGCGGTGAGCGGCACACCTCCCGTTTTTTGAGGTGTACGCACGCGGCGAATTTGTTATGCTTGGGCTAAGTTGTTTTTTCGTCTGGAGAAGACTTGAGGAGCAACGCATGACCGCAGAAAAAACCGAACGCACCGGCGCTGAGGAGATCGCTTGGGACCTGAGCGACCTTTACGCCGGCGTGGACGATCCGTACATTGAGCAGGACATCGCCACGACCGATGCCCGAGCCGCCGAGTTCGCCGAGCGCTATCGCGGACAAATGACCGCGCTTTCGCCCGAAGCGTTTTATGAGGCCATTGTCGCCTATGAGGAGTTGACCGAAAGCGCTTATAAACTCGGCTCGTTTGCCCATTTGCTTTGGTCCACCGACACAGGCAACCCTCAATACGGCGCGCTGCTTCAACGCATCACCGAATGGTCGGCGCGTTTGCAACAGCAGTTGTTGTTCTTCGAGCTGGAATGGATCAACGCGCCGGATGACTTCGCGCAATCTATGATCGAGCACCCTACCCTGGTGCACTATCGCCATTGGCTGGAAGTCACCCGCCGTTACAAACCGCATCGGCTCAGTGAACCCGAAGAAAAAATCTTGGCCGAAAAAGCCGTCACCGGACGTGATGCTTGGGTGCGCTTCTTCACCGAGCTGATGGGCAACACGCGCTACCCCTTTGACGGCGAAGAGCTGACTCAAAGCGCCATCCTCGCCAAGCTGCACGAGCCGGATCGTCAAGTGCGCCAACGTGCCGCCCAAGCCTTTACCGACGTGCTGCAAGAAAAGCTGCCCATCCTTAGCTACGTTTTTAACACGCTGGCCGCAGACAAAGCCTCCGATGATCGGTTGCGTCATTACCCGAGCTGGATCTCGTCTCGCAACCTGGCGAACGAGGTCAGTGATGAGGTGGTGGACGCGCTGGTGCAGGCGGTCACTTCCCGCTATGACATTGTGGCGCGCTACTACGCGCTGAAGCGCCGTTTGTTGGGCGTGGAAAAGCTCTACGATTACGACCGCTACGCCCCCTTGCCCGCCGCCGAAGGCCGCTATCAGTGGGAAGACGCACGCGAGTTGGTCTTGGGCGCTTACGGCCAGTTTCACCCACAAATGGCCGAGATCGCGGGGCAGTTCTTCGAACGCTCTTGGATTGATGCGGCGCCCCGCCCGGGCAAACGCGGCGGCGCGTATAGCGCCTCGACCGTGCCCTCGGCTCATCCCTACGTCTTTATGAACTACACCGGCCAGGCGCGCGACGTGATGACTTTGGCCCACGAACTGGGGCACGGCATCCACCAATACCTTTCGCGCGAACAGGGCATCTTGCAGGCACATACTCCGCTCACGACGGCAGAGATGGCCTCCACGTTCGGCGAGATGCTGGTCTTTACGGACTTTATGGCGCGGGAAGACGATCCGCGTGTGCGGTTGGCGATGTTGGCGGGCAAAATCGAAGATACGTTTGCCACCGTTTTCCGCCAGATTTCCATGAACCGCTTTGAGCACGCGATGCACACCGCCCGCCGCCAAGAAGGTGAGCTGCCCCCCGATCGCTTCGGCGAGCTGTGGATGCAAACCCAAGAGGCGATGTTCCAAGGCAGCGTCGAGTTGACCGACAATTACCGCATCTGGTGGAGCTATATCCCGCACTTTTTGCACACCCCGGGCTACGTCTACGCCTACGCCTTTGGCGAACTGTTGGTGTTGGCGCTTTTTGCCCGCTATCGCAAGCAGGGCGAAGGCTTCGCCGAGCGTTATTTGGACGTGCTGCGCGCAGGCGGTTCGGACTGGCCGCAAAATGTCCTGGCCCCGATGGGCGTGGACTTGACCGATCTCTCGTTTTGGCAGGAGGGATTAGGCGAGATCGAGGCGCTGGTCTCCCAAGCTGAAGAGCTGGCGCAAACCACCGCCTAGGCCATGAGTGGGCGCGGCGGTGAGCTAATCACGCGCCGCGCCCACTGCCCGATTTGGGGTACAATGGGAACGAGGGACGGCCAAGGATGTTTGCTGTGAATGACCGCATATCAACGACACGCGAATATAGCGAGGCCATCGAGGACTTCTTGAAGGCCGTCTATATGATCCAGCGCGGGCAAGAGCGCGTGCCGACTTCTGCGTTGGCCGAAATGCTGAAGATCAGCCCCTCGTCGGCTTCGGAAATGGCGAAAAAACTCGCCCGCGCCCATTTGGTGGAACATGAACCCTATCGCGGGGTACGTCTGACCCAGGGCGGGCGAAGAGTGGCGCTGGAAATTATCCGCAACCATCGGCTGTTGGAGCTTTTTTTGGTGCGCACGCTCGGCTATGGCTGGGACGAGGTGCACGAGGAGGCCGAACGGCTGGAGCACGCCGTTTCAGAGCGCTTGATCCAGCGCATCGCTGAGTTTTTGGGGCATCCACGCTTTGACCCGCACGGCGACCCCATCCCCGACCCGACCGGCGACATCCACTACCGCGACTTGATCCCTTTGGCCGAATATTCCCCTGCTCACACGGGGCGCGTGGCACGCCTAAGCGATCAGTCGCCGGAGATGTTGCGCTATTTGGCCGAAAAAGGCTTGACGGTGGGCGCAACAGTCGAAGTGCTCAAAGCCGACCCCTTCGACGGCCCGCTGACTTTGCGCGTGAATGGCAATGAGCAAGTGATCGGTGTTAATGTGGCGCAATGTGTGTTACTTGCGCCTGAACCTGAAAACGTGTGAGTATACTTCGCGTAGTCAATCCCGATAAACCATCCCCACCCACAGAAGGGACAAACCACTATGCAAGACCTAACCGACGCTTTTGTAGAACTCATCCGCAGAGCATCTACCCAGCTCCCTGAAGATATGCAAAAAGCCCTCCGCGAAGCCAAAGCACAAGAAGAACCAGGCTCCGCCGCCGAAAACGCTCTGGAAACCATCCTAAAAAACGTGGCCCTGGCGCGCCAAAACTCCACGCCGATTTGCCAGGACACCGGCACACCAATCTTTGAGATTTACTACCCCTTCGGCGTCTCCACGCGCGCGCTGGCCGAACAGATCCGCAAGGCGTGCGCCATCGCCACCGAACGCGCCTATTTGCGCCCCAACGCGGTCAACCCCATCACCGGCGAAAATAGCGGCAACAACACCGGCGAGGACTTCCCAACCATGCACTTCCACGAGTGGGACAAAGACGAGCTGCAAGTGTACTTATTGTTGAAAGGCGGCGGGTGCGAAAACGTCAGCACGCAATATAAGCTGCCGGATACCCGTCTGCACGCAGGGCGAGACCTGGAAGGCGTGCGCCGCGTGGTGTTGGACGCGGTGCATCAAGCCCAAGGGCGCGGTTGTGCCCCGGGCGTGCTGGGCATCGCCATCGGCGGGGATCGGGGGGCTTCGTACATCAAAAGCAAACAGCAATTGCTGCGCCCGCTGGACGATGAAAACCCCGACCCGCAACTCGCCGAGATGGAAGAAGAGCTGTTGGAAGAGGGTAACCAATTGGGTATCGGCCCGATGGGTTTTGGAGGCAAAACCACGCTGCTCGGCGTGAAGATCGGCGCACTACATCGCGTGCCCGCTTCCTACTTCGTCTCGATTGCGTATATGTGCTGGGCCAACCGCCGCGCCAGTATGCGCGTTTCCGGAGAGGAGATCACCTATGCGTAAGCTCACCGTCCCGATCAGCGAAGAGACCATCCGCGCGTTGCAAGTCGGCGAAACCGTCAGCCTTAGCGGCGTGATCGTGACCGGACGCGACGCCGCGCACAAGTACATGATCGAAAACTTCATCCACACCAACGGCCAACCGCCGCAAAGCGAGCGCGAAGTTTACGCAGCGCTCAAAGAAATTTTGGGCGACGGCGTGCTCTACCATTGCGGCCCGGTGGTGAAAAAGGAAGGCAACACCTGGCACTTTGTGGCCGCCGGCCCCACCACCTCCATCCGCGAAGAACCTTACGAGGCCGACGTGATGGAACATTTCGGCATCCGCGCTGTGATCGGCAAAGGCGGCATGGGGCCAAAAACCCTGGAGGCTTGCCAACGCTTGGGCGCGGTTTACCTGCACGCTATCGGCGGGGCGGCTTCGCTGATCGCCCAAAGCGTCAAGGAGGTGCTCGCCGTGCACAAGCTGGAGTTCGGCGTGCCGGAGGCGTTTTGGGTGATCCGCGTAGAAGACTTCCCCGCTGTGGTGACGATGGACAGCCACGGGAATAGTTTGCACAAACAGGTTGTGCAACAGTCCGAAGCACAGTTGGCCGCGCTGCTGGAAAAATAAGCGCGCTACCTCGGGCGATATGCCTTTTTACGTCTCTCGGGGCATTTGAGTTCTGCGGCGAAAATAGCTGCCGAGAAGTTCTCTTCTCATAAGCTATTTTCGCCATTTTCAAAGCATTTCGCCCCCTACCCCACGCAATCGGAGACCTAATTCGTGCCAGCCGCAACGCTAAACACCGCGCGAAGGAAAAGATGATGAGGCCTCGACGCTTGTCCCCTGCGGTTTTAGAGCACATTCTAACCCATGCACGCCCTCACTCCGACAGGCCCACCAACACCAAGAAAAATGCCCTGTTGCGTTTGCTGCTCACTGTAAATCGCCAACTGCTCAATCGTGTGCTGGTAGAACAATTTTACCAGCGCGGCGACGTGCTCTTTTGGGAAGGTGAGCGCGGTGATGCCATGTACCTTATTCGCGCGGGGCGTGTGGTCGTGCTCAAGGGCGATCCGGAAACACCTACCGTACTGGGCTATCGCGGCCCGGGCGAGATCATCGGCGAAATGGCGCTGCTAGAAAGCCAAACTCGTTCGGCAACCAACGTTGCGCTCAGTGAGTTGCGCTTGCTACGCATTGACCGCAACGGCTTCCGCGAGTTGATCCGAGCCAATCCGGATATCAGCCTAACGATTATGTCCATGCTCAGCGCACGGTTACGTGTGGCGGACACGATCCGCACCTCGGCGCTGGTTGGCGGGAAACAGCTCCAGGAGCAAGTTAGCCGCTTGATGACGGAAAAAGAGCAACTGCTCGAATTGCAGCGCGTGCGCAAAGAAACCAGCGACCTCATTGTCCACGATTTGCGCAATCCACTGGGCGTTATCTACGGCGCGCTCAACATGCTGGAAATGGTGTTACCGGAAGATGTGTTAGCAGACAACCGCGAGCTGATCGACCTGGCGTCTTCCGCTTGTGAGCGAATGCAACGGCTGGTGGATTCGCTGCTCGACGTGGCGAAGTTGGAAACCGGCGAAATGTCCATCAATCTCCGCCACGCTGATTTGCAACCGATCGTCGAGGAAGTCGCCCAACTGCAAAGTGTCAACGCGCGCCCACATAACGTCACCATCCGCACAGAGATTCCCCATGACCTGCCCTCGCTGTTGCTCGACGTGGAAAAGATCGAGCGCGTGCTCTCGAATTTGCTAGACAACGCGCTGAAATATTCCCCACCGGACAGCACGATCACGGTACGCGCCGAACGCATTCCACAAGGGGTCGCGGTCAGCGTAATTGACCAGGGGCCGGGCGTCCCCGAAGAGCAACGCGAGCGCATCTTTGAGCGCTTCGCCCAGGTGGAAGGAAGCAAACCCGCTCGACGCGGCTTTGGGTTAGGGTTAACGTTTTGTCGGTTGGCAGTGGAAGCACACGGCGGCAAAATCTGGGCCGAAGAAGGCCTGGGCGGTATGGGGAGTCGCTTTGTGTTCACATTGCCGGTGGAAGGCTAAGCGCTTTGCGGAGTGTTTAGCGAGAGTGACTACGCGAATGCTGGGGGCGAGTGCGTGGGAATGCAAACCGCGCACTCGCCCCAACGTTTGGACACTTTGAGGTGTATTTTGTGCGGGAAGGGATGCGGCTTAAACTGATTTTCTGTCCCTGGGGGAGATGTGTTATAGTGTGGGCAGCCAGGAGAGTATTTGATGACGAGCGAGAATCTCAAGCCCAAACCGCCCAGCCCGTCCTATCGGCCCGACCCAACCGTGACACAACGCCGCCTGAGCGATCTTCAGCGGCTTTTCGGCATGTACACCTTCCCGTTTTCGCTTTCCCCCAACCCCGATTATATGTATGTGGCGGGGGTGACAGCGCGCGCGCTGGCCAAAACGACTTTTGCCATTGACCAGCGCCAGGGCTTGAGCGTGATCATCGGGGATTACGGGACGGGTAAAACCATGCTCGCCCGCTATCTGTACAATTCCTACACGGCGGGGGACGTGCGCGAGCCTTCGGTTGTGGCCTACATCCCAGACCCCCCCCACCCCAGCACGCGCGCCTTGCAACGGCGCATCATCCAAGAGCTGGGCGGCAAGACCAACAAGCGCACCACCGACGGGCTGATGGAAGATTTGCGCACGATGGTTTTGGACGTTTTCGCCTCGGGGCGCAACTGCATCGTGATGATTGACGAAGCCCAAATGTTGGGACGCAAACAGCTCGACATTATCCGCGAGCTTTTCAACTTCAACGCGGGCGGCGTCGTGCCGATCCAAGTGGTGCTGATCGGCAAAGAGGGTTTGCGCATCTCGCTTCGCCACGCCCCAGACCTCAACGACCGCGTGGCCGCGCGCTCTACGCTAGAGCCGTTTACGCCGGTGGAAACCTCCGAGCTGATCAGTTTTCGCTTGCAGCGAGCCGGTTGCAAAACGCCACTCTTCGAGCCGGAAGCGTTGGCGTTGCTCTATGAGGTTTCACGCGGATATCCCCGCAAGGCCGTTAAACTGGCGGGCGCGGCCTTGTGGTATATCGTAGAATTTGGACTGGAACGGATCACCGCTTCCGCGTTGGACGCGGCACGTTTGCGTGACGAGATCGAATGAGCCTAAGCAGCACAAGACACTGGAGCGTTGGATTGGCAGAACAGGATGGGAGCTTTCGGCGGCTGGTTGAAACGGTCAAGACGCGGGGAAAAAAGACGGTCACCGGCAAACCCGGGCGCCCGCCCAAATATCGCGTGCCGACCACCGGCTATTTTTCCCGAAGCATCCATGACCGCATCAAAGCCCTTTCCAAAATACGCTCGCAGCAAGCCGGCTATTTTGTGAGCGCCTCAGACCTTTATAACGAGGCGGCAGAACAACTGATCACGGACTTGTACGAGCTGTTGGGCGACGAGCTGCGCTTGCCTTCGGGCGCGATGACGCTATCCGGCGTGTTGGGGCTGCGCGAACTGGTAGACCGCCCGATCCGAACCCCGTTGAGCGAATTGGCCCTGCACAGCGAAGATTCACAGCGCTCTACGCTTTACGTTGACAAGCCGATTTGGGAGGCGCTGGTGGAGATAAGTCTGCGCTTTGGGCTATATATGCGCCGCACGGTTTTTATCCAACATCTGCTCGAACTGGCGGCAGCATGGTACTTGAGTGATCTAGGTCCTTCAGAACTATTAGTGGATAGGTAACTCGTGTTAGCGCATTGTTTTCGCGCGTGCGCGTGAGATCTGCGTATGATATGTTCGTCTGATAACATTTGACGAGGCTTGGAGCGAGCGGATGCACAGCATTTGTCTAACCAACAACAAAGGTGGGGTCGGGAAAACCACAACGGCGGTGAGTTTGGCTCATGGCCTTGTGCTTTTGTTACGCCACAACAATTTGCCTCATCGGGTGTTGTTGGTAGACACGGACTCTCAGGCACACGCCACGCTGCTCACCACAGGGCGGCGTGAATGGGAACGCGCCGAAAGCCTGGGCGAGGTGCTGGTCGCGCGCCCCTCACGGGCGGGCGCGGTGTTGCAACGGCTGATCATGCCTTCCACTTGGGACGAGGACTTGCACGTGCTCCCCGGCTCCCCTGCCCTAGATGGCGTCAACGCGCGTTTAGCCGAAGATCACGGCTTCGCGGTGCGCTTGCGGCACGCGCTGCGCAGCGTGGCCGACCAATACGATTGGGTAGTCATTGACACGATGCCCTCATTTTCGCGCTTGACAACAATCGCTATGGTCGCGGCAACGGACATCGTGATCCCCGTCGAGTTGCGTTTTTTGGAGACCATCGGCCTCCAGGCGATCATCGAGAAGATCGCAGATGTGCGCCAAACGTGGGAAGTGCCGGTGCGGTTGACGGGCATTTTGCCGGTGAAGTATGATCAGCGCGTGACGTTGGAGCGCGAAAACCTAGAGCTTTACGCCGAGCACCCTTTTTACGGCCCGCACCTTTTCCAACAGGCGATCCCGATCAACGTGGCGATCTCCTACGCACATGATGCGTGTGAATCTATCTTCATGTACGACGACCGCTCGACTGCTGCGCGCGCTTATATGGCTTTTGTACGCGAGCTGATCGAGCGGGTTTTGGCGAGTTCTGAGGCAGAGTGAGATGGCGAAACGGCGTTCGCGCGGCACACGCGCGCTACTAGAAGAAATGGGCGACCTGGGCGATCTGGCGCACTCTCCAGCCGAGATCAGCGGGCGCGGGCTAAAGGTTGTTTCGATTGTACTCGACCGCATCCGTCCGGACCCTGCGCAGCCGCGCCGCGTGTTGCCGGAGCCGATCCGTAGCGAGTTTTTGAGCGGCCATATCAACGCCCGCCAAGCGTTAGAACGCTGGGAGGCACTGGTCACCGACGAGGCGCTTAGCCTGGGGCGGCCACGTCCGGATTGGCAAGCGCTGCTTGACCGCAACCCGGAAGACCGCGACGCCGACCCCATCACGGTTGACCCACCCGGGCAACCCGGGCCGGAAGAAGAACTGTTGCGCGCCATCGTTGCGACGGCGGCCACCATCCGACATGGGGGGCAAGTCAGCCCGATCACGGTATCGGAGGTGGACGCGGGCGGTTACTACCGTATCGAGACGGGCGAACGGCGTTATTGGGCGCACCACTGGCTGACGATGTGGGTTTCGGAAGGCTTCGAGCAGATCCAATGTATCATCGTGCCCAAAGCCAGCCCTTGGCGGCAGGCGGCGGAAAACACCAGCCGCGAAAGCCTTTCCGCGATGGCAATGGCACGTCAATTGGCAACGCTGCTGTTGGACCTATACGACATTCGACCGGACTACACGCGCCCGATCCCGAACGATTGGTATCGGCAGGCGCTGGAGTATCGAGTGCCGCGCGGTGAAGGCGCGAATTTGCGCGCCGCGATGGGCGGCATTGAGCGTTCACAGCTAAGCCGCATTCAGGCGCTGCTACGGTTGCCCGATCCGGTTTGGGAGCTGGCCGACCGCTATCGGCTGGAAGAAAAGCGGCTGCGCTATGTGTTGAAGGTGAAGGACGCCGCGTTGCAAGTGCGCTTGGTGCAATTGATGGTCGAGGAGAATCTCTCCGCCGAGCAAGTTAAACGGCTGGCTGAATCCGGCAACTTGGAAGAGCTGCTGACCGGCGTGGATGTGGCCTCATCCATCCCCAACAAGCCCAATCCTGCGCGCGTAGTTAGCCGCTGGACGCGGCTGGTCGATCAAGTTTCTGAGGTTGACCTCGACGTGGTGGCGGACGAGTGGGTCAAGCGCGCTGAGCCGGAAACTGTGCGCCAGCAAATGGCTGCCCTGCGCCGTCTGTTGGAGCTGGTGGAGAAGCGCGTTTCGGACTGAGCGCCACCCAAATTGTGCGATCTCGATGCCCGATTCGGGCTATCGGGAATTTTCCACTACGTTGCCCCAGGGCAACGTAGCCTATCCAACAAAGAGATCGTATGAGATGCAATAGGGTAGGGGGATCGTGGGTGCGCTGAGGGCTGTTATATCCCCACAGCACACCCTCAAAAACGGGCGGCAAAGATGACCGCCCTACCCCCCGCGCTGAAGCGGTTAATGGCGTAAAACGAGGTCAAAAACGCACGGGAACGGGGCGTTCTTTTATCTTGATAAAACGCACAATTGGCTCATGTTGGGGTAGGGGGGTAGCAGGGATAGCGCCAACCGGCTCTTGCCTTTGCGCGTGCCGTTTGGCCCACATCCGACAAGCCGCGCTGCGCCACTTGCGCCGCCGACCCAATGGCACATGTGCGGGCACCATGCACCCAGCCCTGCCACACGCGCACGGGTACGGCCCGATCTGGCGGGCGTTGGCCGTAGAAACGGTCACGCGGCGGCCTTGCGCCAAGTAGCGCACAACCATTCCCGCCGACACCGCGATATCTTCGCTGCTGAGGCCTGTCCAGGCCAACCATTGCGCCAGCTTGTCGCAGGTACGGATCGATGGCCGAAAGTCCGCGTAGCCGTGTAGGGCACGTCGGAAAACCGCCACGCTGACGCCCGCCTCTTTTGCAGCGCGGAGCTGATCGGCAGCGCTGTGGGGCGTGTAACCCTGCACCTGCATTCCCAGGTGCACAAGCTCGCTCAACGTAGGACGTCGGCCTGCCAACGCCAGCGCATTGACGAGCGGCATTTGCAACCACTGCGCGGCGCGATAAAAAGCCATCAGTGGCAGCTCGTTCAGATGCTGCTCTGCAATGAGCTTACAAAGATGTAGGGTTGGCATATTAATCTGAGCGACCACTTCACGCACGCTTTGTCCACGCAGGTTTGTGCAGTGGACAAAGCGCCGCTTGACGATGCCGGAAAGGGTCAGTTTACGCATGGTCATCCCTGCCTGGTAGGAGGCTCGTATCGCAAGCGTACCCGATTCCGCCGCGCGCGTCAATTCGCCCTGACGGAATTATTGGGTTAGCATAACGTCACAGCGCGCCCTGACCCGATCGCGCACAGCTTGACGGAGCGCGCTACAAATGATACTATGTCGGCATACGTCACTTGCACAAGCGTTCTCATTACCAAGCGGGAACATGTGCTGAGTAGAGTGGGGTAGGGGGCTATGAACAACGCCATCCAAACCGCCCGAGTTGTTATCACGCCAGAGCTGGCCGATCGGCTTGCCGTCAAATACGATGATCCGCACCAAGCCATCATCCGCCCGGAAGTGGTGATGGGGGTATCGCGCTATTTTGTAGAACGGTGGGTGCCCGTGCTGGGAACGTCCCAGGCCACACTGGTTAACACACTGCGCCAGCTCACCTATCACAACCCCAAAGAGCCGGTTACGCTCAGCGGCGAGCAGCTCGCCCAAGAAGCGGCCATGTCACGCCGCCACCTGTATAAATGCCTCAAATCGCCCTGGGTGAGCATCTTTGTTCAGGTCGAATCCGGCAAGAAGATCAAACGCGAGGGCCGCACCACACGCCCCCCTAACCGCTACACGGTGCGCACCGAAGACCCGCTCACTCCGGCAGACGCTCAACATCTTTTCGATATGCTGCACAAGCTGGCCGACAACCCGCTGGAAGCTATGCGCCAAGCCTGGGAGCTGCCCCCCCGCCGATTGTGGGCCAACTCTCCGCTGACTCCGCCCCAAACGCGCTTTGCCAACCCAAAACCGCTCTTTGTGAGCGAAGTGGCACGGCGAGCCTTTCCGCAGTGGAAAGC
The DNA here is from genome assembly GCA_026984385.1 of Ardenticatenia bacterium. Taxonomy (GTDB): domain Bacteria; phylum Chloroflexota; class Anaerolineae; order Aggregatilineales; family Aggregatilineaceae; genus JALSSH01. The sequence goes on from JALSSH010000167.1 coordinate 14,501, forward strand.
CTCCGACGAGGAAGAACACGCCTTTTTTGAGGTGCTGGCCGACCTTCTCCACAAGCACATAACGCTTGTGCGCGACGACGGGCGGGTGAGCAAAGTGATCGTACCGCAATACTTCCGTCAACGCTGGTGGTCGCTGTTGGGGCACGACCTGGCTTGGATCTATCTTTGGTTTCGCAGCCGCACCTACGAAAACCCGACAACCGGCGCGCATCGTCGGACGTGTTGGGTGCCTTCGCTGAACACGCTCTTGGAAGTCATAGGCCGACCGCGTGAGTGGTGGCGCCGCAACGTTGAGCGAGCCACCCGCCGTGCGGAAGGTTGGATGATCAGTGAGTTTTTTAGCCAGACCGAGGCCAAAAAGGGGCGCAATCCCCAATACCCTCAACAGGTAGCACGCCGCTTCACCGTGCAGTTTGAAATCCCTGTCACGCCGGACAACCGTGCCTATTACACCGACCTGTTGTTGTGCTGGCCGGAACCGCCGGAGACCGAAGAAGAACCGCGCATCTCTACGACCACCGCCGAAATCCAAGCCAGCACGCTATCACGGGAAGAGCAGTTGGATCGAATAACAGCCCTGGCCCGTGAAGACATCGCTCGTATATTCGCCAAAGCTGCTGCCGCAGAGTCTTCGTCCAAGGCGGAAGCCGCGCCTGTGGTGACGACGCCTCCTGCCCCGCCACCGCCCGCCCTCGTCGCGGCTATGCGCGAGGTGATGCAGGCCGAAAGCGCGTGGCAAGAAAGCGACGATTTCGACCCGCTCCAACCGACGCCGCCTACACGGGAGGAACGCTTACAAGCTGCCCTGACTGCACGGCTCGGGCATCCACCAACAAGAAAAATCACCCCAATCGACAAAGAGGGTCTGCCACATACGGAAACAATTAACGAGGCAGTTACAGCCACATCCGTGCACAATTCTACCCCCCCGTCCGACACATCCGTGCACAAAGCTCTGCCACATCCGCGCACAGGATCTAAGCACTTAAATAAAGCTCTTCAAGAAGAAAGCTACTTCAATTCAAGCAGCAGCCACCTTTCCGACCCCCCACCCCCCCCAGCCCATGACCCCCTGCCCGAAAATGCTGCTGCTCAAAATAAAAAAGGTGAATCCAAAAACAGTTCAATATCCCAAGTCACACTGCCGGAACTGCTCGAACGCGCGCTACGCCAAACCCCGGAGTTGCCCCTTTACAAGGCCGCTCCGCCGCAAATTTGGTTAGAGCAGGGCACAATCGAACCGATAAAACAGGGGACAGCGGGCTGGAGAAACACGCTTTTCGGCAGAGTTCCGCTGCGCGACATCGTCGCG
>JALSSH010000168.1 GCA_026984385.1 Ardenticatenia bacterium
CAAAAAAATCGCGCGAGCGCGGGCGGTCGCGTTGCCGACGGCAGGGTAAGCGGTGAGGTCGATCCCCTCAACTTTAGAAAGGTCAAAACCGCCCAAATTGATCCCGTCGTAAGAGTTTGTTGAGCCGGCAACCGGCGCAGTGCCGGGCACGTTGAGCACCTCATCGCTGAGCGGCAAACTGGCGGGCGCCACCGTGACAAAGCGCAAATAGAGGCTGGCAAGCCAACCGCGCGTTGCCCCGTCTTCCGTGTGCATCAGCACCCAGGAGCTATCCGCGTTGCGCGCCTCCAACACCAAACCGGTGTTGGCCGCAATTTGCCCCAAAGCGGGGTAATTCTTCCCCGGGCCGCTGCGCACGTTCATTTGGTAGTTGGTGTAAGCGCCCACGCCACCGCTGGGGGCGGCTTCTTGCGCGGGGGCGGATTGCGCGGGTGAGCTTTCCGGCGCGTCAGGTGCGGGGACGATCTCATCGCTCACCGGCAAACGCACCGCTGCAAACCCTTCCGGATAGCTCAAATAGAGACTGGCGAGCCAACCGCGATAGGCGTTGTCCAGGGTATGCCCCAACACCCAAGAGGTATCCGCGTTGCGCGCCTCCAACACAAGTGGCGTGCCCGACGGAAGCACGGTCACGACGGTATAGGTGGTGCCCGGGCCAGTGCGCATATTAAGCTGATAGCTGGTGGAAGCGTTGCTACCGCCTTGCGCGTGGGTCAGCGGCAAACCCAGCACCAGCACGCTCACAACGAGCAAGGCGATACCGATACGGCGAGTCAGATTATAAGCGTTCATGGTGCGCTTCTCCTTGACGGGGCATCTCACCCCGTCGCCGTGTTCATCTGGTGTTTTCACCCTTCACTGTACCCCAGCTTACAGCAAGCGCAAAGCGTTTTTTCGGGCGTTTGGGGTACGTTTGGGCGCTTGTACGGCGCTAATGGTACACTGGCGGCGCTATCCACGCGAAGGAGGAAGGGAGGCTGTCCGGTGCAAGTGCCGAGGCGTTAGGCTCACTGCGTCACGGCGCGCCAAACTGCGTTCAGCGCTTGGAGCGTCACCAGGTTGCGCAGCGGGTAGCCGCGCTGCAAATTCGCGTCGCTCAAGTCACCGGAGGAGGTGAGCGGCAAGCTCAAATGCCGCCCGTCCGCGTTCAGCCCGCGATTGGGCAAATCGTAGAGCGCGCGCCAGAAGTTCATCAGCGGCACGTCATAGTCCAGCGCCACCCGCACCACGATTTGATTATATTGCACGGCGGTTTCCCAATGCGCCAAATTGCCCGGAAACGTGCTCAGAATAGGCACAACGCCCGCCTGAATGCTCTCATGCACAATCTGGCGCAAATTACGCTCGAAGGCGTTCGGTGGGGTGAAAAGCATATCCTGCGCGCCGAACATGATCACGGCGACGCTGGGGTTGTGCACGCGGTACTCGCAACGTAACGGGCTTTCCCCCTCTCGGCAAGCCAGAGGGTTAGCGAAAACAGGGTCAAGCACGGCGTCGGTGACCAGGCCGTTATAAGCGGCCAAGCTGGTGAGCGACAGCGACGGGCTAAAGTGGCTGACCACCGGCTGTAAGTCGGTGTAGCGCCCCAAGTTGTAGTTACCCAGCGCGAAGGGGCTGAGGAAATGCTCGTTATCCGAGATGCAGTCTCCTACTTTGCTCACCACGCGCGGATCGCGCCCCAAGGCGCGGCCACGCTGATAAATTTCGCGGGCGCGCCCCATATTCACCGGCACGATGGGGTAAGCGAAAAGGTCAATGTTGCGATAAGCGGAAGGGGCGGCGGGTGGGATAAACAGCTCCTCAAAGCTGACCGGCAGCGCGTAAACGTCCAGCGCGGCCCCGAGCGCCAAGCGGTGCAGCTCCGCCCAACCGCGCACACCGTTTGCACTGCGCACGAGCAGCAACTCCGCCGAGGGGTTGCGCGCCTCGACCACCACCTCGGTTTGGGGCAACAGCACACCGACCGGCGCGCTGGCGAGGTCGGCGCGCGCGTAAAGGGGCACGGCATAATACGCGCGGGCGCGGATCAGCGCTTGGGCATGGAGCGGAGCGGTGGGCGCGGCAAGGAGTACCACAACGCTTAAGGCGATCAAACAAAACAGGCGGCGCATAGGGGCGATTCTCCGACGTTTTGCGTGCGACGGCCATTGGTGCGCTAAACTTTACACAGACCGACAGAGGGTGCAAATTTCGAGAACCCCAATACCTCACAGGAGCGGACGATGCGGAAACAAGTGCTTGGGTGGATGGGAATGCTTATGTTAGGCATGTTGGGCGCGTTGGCGCTGAGCGTCGGCGGGCGTGTGGCCGCGCTTTCGCCTTCCGCAACGCCCACCCCCATCCCCGACCCCGTGCAAGGAACGCTCGACACGGCGGCGCTCGCGGAAATTGAGTTGCTGGAGCTGCCGGAAGTGCCGCAGATGAGCGAGGCGGCGCAGGCACTCTATGCGCGGGCGCTGGCCGCCGGACGCGATCCGCACATGTTTATCAAGGTGGGGGACTGCATGACCGCCAACCCGTACTATCTGCTCCCGATTGGGGCAGGGGAGTATGACTTGGGCGAGTACGCGGACTTGCAGCGCGTGATTGACCACTTCAGCGCAGGGGAACAAAACGCCTTCACGCGGGAAAGCCAAGCGGCGGCGGGCGGCTTCAACGCGGCGAGCGTGGTTGATAGCCTTTGGGCCAACCCGCAATTTTGCGAGCAGGGCGAAACGCCGTTGGCGTGCGAAATTCGCCTGGCGAACCCAAGCGTGGCGCTGATCATGTTCGGCACAAACGACGTGCAATACCTCAACGCGGAACAGTTCGACTATTTTTTGCGCCAGGTGGTGGTTGAAACGATGCGCGCAAACGTGTTGCCGATCTTGAGCACGTTCCCCACCAGGCCGGAGTTTCCGGAAGCAGGGGCGCTTTTCAATCGCATTGTGGCGCAGGTGGCCGCCGACTACGACGTGCCGCTGATCAATTTGTGGCGCGCGTTAGAGCCGTTGCCGCACCAGGGCGTCGATCCGGACGATCCTACGCACCTCACCACGCCCGCCGAAGGTAGGGCGTGCTATTTTGTGGGCGAAAACTTGCAAAGCGGCTTTGCCGTGCGCAATCTGCTCACGTTGCGGGCGTTGGAAGCGGTGTTGGCGGCGGCGGAGACGGTCGAGTGAGGGCGGCGCTATTGCGTGCCGCACATTTTCCATGTGCCGTCTTCCTGGAGTGCGCGATAGGTGAGGTTCGGCAGGCTTTGTTCGCGGGGGTCTTCGCCGCGATATTGGATTACGATAGTGCCGCTGCACGTCACCAGCGTAAAGTCGCCGTCCGTGCCGACTTCTTGGCAGGCGAGATCGTCCAAGCGGGCGTCCACAGAGCGGAACGAAGCGGCGGCAGCGACGGCTTGTTCTTCCCAGGCGGCGCAAGAAAGGCTCACGAGCTTATCCTCATCGCCGGCGATCTGGGCTTGCAAATAGGCTTCGACGG
>JALSSH010000169.1 GCA_026984385.1 Ardenticatenia bacterium
TCGTGGTTGGTTTTTGACTTGCTCGGTCTAATGACTACGCGAAATTACCCACTTAACCCACTTGATAACGCCGTTCCGCCACTTCTGAGCCACCGCACACTGACTACACGAAAGAGCGTTCCATTTTCCCACTTTGCAATTTTAGCGACGGTCGTCGTCACGCCAGGGGGATTCTGTCTGTCCACTACGCAAATTCACCCAACGCGCCAAGACAAAGAGCCAGTCCGAAAGTCTGTTGAGGTAGCGTAACGCTTCGGGGTTCAAACGCTCTTCGGTGTTCAGCGCCACCGCCCAGCGCTCCGCGCGACGACACACCGTGCGCGCTTGGTGCAAAAACGCCCCCGCCATACCCCCCCCGGGCAAAATAAACTGCTTCAACGGTGGCAACTCAGCCTCCCAGGCGTCTATGTCCACCTCCAAGCGCGTCACCTGCGCGTCCGTGATGCGCTGTACCCACGAGGCTTCAGTCTCGGCGGGCGTCGCCAGGTCTGCACCCAGCGTAAAAAGCTCGCGCTGCACACGTTGCAAAGCCTCGGTAATCGAACGCTCCACGCCTGCCGCCAACGCCAACCCCAAAATCGCGTTCAGCTCATCGACCGTACCGACGGCATGGAAACGCGGGTGTGCTTTGCTTGCCCGCCCGCCGGAAAGCATCCCCGTTTCGCCAGCATCACCTGTGCGTGTGTAAATTTTACCCATCATATTACCTTTTCTAAACAAATCACCGACAAAAAATCAACGAGTTAGTTAAAAATCATCCGTAATCGGCAACGTAACGCGCATGGTCGTGCCCTGCCCGGGGGTGCTTTCCAGGTGAATATCCCCTTTGTGGCGCTCGATCACCGCTTTGACTAACGCCAATCCCAAACCCGACCCGTCCACGTGCACCACGCCTTGCTGTTGCCCGCGATAGAAGCGCTCGAAAACGCGCGCCTGTTCCTGCGGCGGAATGCCGATGCCCGTGTCGGTCACTTCCACGATCACGCGGCGACCGTGCCCCCAGGCACGCACCTCTACGCGCCCCCCTTGTGGCGTAAACTTGATCGCGTTTTCTACCAGATTTGTGAAGGCTTGGGAAAGTTGATGGGAATCGGCCAACACAGGGGGCAAATTTTCCTCGATCTCCAGCTCCAGCGTCACGCCTTTGTTTTGTGCAGGGCCGGCGCCGTCCACTACCACCCGCCCCAACACATCCTCCAACGCGCACACCTCCAACGACGGCGGGCCGGACTCGATGCGCTCCAAATCCAAAATGCCGTTGATCATACGGAACATACGCTCAAGCTGTTTCCAGATCATATCCGCATCGGAACGCATAGACTCGGTGAACATCTCTTCGCCGTCCTCAACCAACAGTTCCAGATAGCTCATTGCCGCCTGGAGTGGGTTTTTGAGGTCGTGGCTGGTCATTTGGATCATCTGGCTTTTAAGGCGATCCAGTTCCTTGAGCTGGGTTACGTCGTTGAGCACCGCCACCCAGCCTTCGGGACGAGGCTTGCCCAGCTCCGCGACATGGCAAAGGTAGGTGTGCGTGTCCAGCGACACTTCGTAGATGTGCGCTTGTTGCCGGCGTAGATCACGCATCATTTGGAGCAGGGAGGGCGGCAACCATTCTCGCGCGACAAACTCCGCGATCGGCTGTCCGACGTGGCTACGCACCACGCCTAACAATTTTTCCGCCGCGGGGTTGGCAAAAATCAGGCGGAAGCGACGGTCAACGGCCACAACCGGATTCTGCGTGCTGGTCAGTACCACTTCCAAACGCTCTTTGGCGGCGGAAAGCTCGTGCGAAAGCTGGCGTTCGGCTTCAAAAAGACGGCTGTTGGTGATCGCGACCGCCGCCTGGGGGCCGAGTAGCTCCAGCAAGTGCACGTCGTCGCGGTCAAAAAGCCCGCCTTGCCGCCCTTGCACCACCAGCAGCACGCCTACTACCTGATCGGCAAACACCAGCGGCACGCCCGCCACCGCGCCGAACACTTCATGCGCCAGCGGCAAGTCCGGTTCGCCTTTCCAGTCGCGCGCATAGTTTTCGATCTGCACCGCTTCGCGTTGGACGGCCACCGTGCCGACGACGCCCTGCCCCAAACGCACCTCCTGCCCCACAAATGGTTTAGGCAAGTTGTAAACGGCGGCCAGCTTTAAGACACCCTTTTCTAACAAAAAGATCGCCGCGCCGTCTGCGCCAAGCAAGCCTGCCGCCTGCGCCGCCACCGCCGCGAGTGTGTCTTGCAAACGCAAACGGCTGGTGACCGCCAAGCTCACGTCGCGGATCGCCTCCAACTGTTTGGCACGCCCCAAAAGCGGCGTCATAATCTGCTGACGCACCACTGCATAGCTCATCATCAGCGCGGCCACCGAGCCGAGGTCTTCCGCGCCGCCCAACATGCGGATGCGTGGGCTGAGCAGGCCGGCCACCTGTGCCAACGCGAAAAGCAAGATGCCATAAGCCAAGGTGCGACTGCGGATTTTGTTGCGATTGCGCCAAACCAACAGGATCGTCGCCACCTGAAAACCCAGGTAGAGCAAAGCGCTGGGTGTGTCAAAATAGTAAAGCAACACACCGTCCGCCGTCACCTCAAAGGCGCGCGGTGAGTCCATCACCAGCCACAAAAGCGCTTGATAGGCCAACACCAACCCCACGCCCACCAACGCAAAGAGACGAAAAAACGTCCCGCGTATGCCCGTGATCACCGCGCTGTAGATATAAACCGCCACACTCGCGCCGGTAAAGCCCATATCCAGCAAGCGTAACCCGATTTGGATCACGCCCTCGCCCGCGTTGACATACGCCGCCGCCCGTCCCAAAAGCGCGCCGGACGCCCACAACACCACCATAAACAAAAAGAGCGCAAAATAACGGTTGGTCTCGCTGCGCGGGTCTTGCCACAGAATCAACACCAACAGCCCCAGCGCCAAAGCCAGCGTCAGGCCATTGAACAGTAACGCGATCACATTCGCCGTCATGGGGCGCCGCCTGTTCCTTGTTCCTGCTGCACGCTATAGGGTGCTACTCTGCTTTTCAAAACGATAACCCACGCGGTGCTCGGTGAGGATATAGGTTGGGTTGGAGGGTTCAGGCTCGATCTTGCGGCGCAACTGGCTGATGTAAACGCGCGGATAGTACACGTCGTCCACATATTCCGGCCCCCAGACCTGCTCCAATAGTTCGCGTTGGGGCACAACACGCCCGGCGTTTTCCAAGAGCACGGTCAGCAACTTAAACTCGGTGGGGGTCAAGTGCACCTTCTGCCCTCGGACGTAAACATGACGACGCTGCAAGTCCACACTGAGATAGCCGTCGTTATAACCGGCTTCCGCTTCAGGGGTCGTCTTTTGGGCGCGCCGCAACAATGCACGGACCCGCGCTACAAACTCATTAAGCCGCACCGGCTTGACAATATACTCGTCCGCACCGGCGTTCAACCCCTCGACAATGTCGCTTTCGGTGATTGCCTGAGCGGAAAGCATC
>JALSSH010000170.1 GCA_026984385.1 Ardenticatenia bacterium
GTCGGCGGGCAGGTCGCCGCACAACGCGATCACCGGTTGGGGATGTCCATCTTCCGCGTGGAAAGTGCAGGCGTCAAAATGTTCGTCGGCTTCCACCACCCCCACCTTGACCCCGTGATCTTCCAGCAGCTCCACCATGTTTTCAACGGGCGCTTCCCCGATCCGCCAAGCTTCGCGCAACATCTCAGCGGCGGCCTCAGCGTCCGCCAGCGAACGCACGGGGTAGGGGAAATGGGGCGGCATCTCAAAAGTGAGTCGCTCAGCAGGTGGCAACAAAGCCTCAGCGTCCAGATAGCGTTCCAGCCACTCTTGGATTTGCGCTTGGAGCTTGGCCTCGGCTTTTTTTCGCAGGCTGTGGCGCTTGCGGTAAACGGGGCGCAGCCGCAGCTCCGTTGCAGGGCGCAGCAAAAACTCCAAGGGCACGTCCAGCGCGGCAGCCAACCTTATCAGCACGTCGGAGCTGGGCATCGCCTCGTCGCGTTCATATTTGGAAATGCTCATCGCGCTCACCCCAACGCGCTCGGCCAGCTCGCGCTGGCTGAGTTGCGCCATTCGGCGGGCGAGCTTCAAGCGTGCACCGATACCATTCATGGCAAATTGTCTCCCTCTCCTCGGTTTACATTATGGCATAAAACACAGTTTTTGTAAACCAAGTCGGGGAGATTTTGCGGCAGATCAGAACGTGCCGCCGCGCGCGTTTTTCAGCTTGAAGTAAGCGTCCATCACCTGGCGCACAATCGGCGTGGCGACCTTCGCGCCCTCGCCACCGTTATAAACGAACGCGATCACGATGATCTCCGGGTTTTCATACGGTGCATAGCCCACGTACCAGCCATGCGAGGGCCACTGCCCGGGCACGCATAGCCCCTGCGGATAGGCGATGTCGTCGCAATATTCCGCCGTGCCGGTTTTGCCCCCCTCGTTGACATAGCTCAGCGGGAAGGCGTCCGAGTTCAACGAGCGCATCGCCTTTTCCGAAGCCGTGCCCGTCAACACCGCCTCACGCATCCCGCGCTGCACCCAATTGATGGTTTCGGGTGTGGCGAAGGGGGGGATGTAGTGGTGGCCGCGCAAAAACTGGCTTTCGCGCTGCAGGCTTTCGAACTCCAACGGGTCACAAACGCCCGCGTTGAACGTGTAGTTATACGGCACGTTGACGCGGTAGCGCACCAAGTCGGTGATGTCGTCGTCGGGGTTCGGGTCACGGTCGAACTGGGCGACGTAGTTTTGCGGATCGCACAGCTCCGGGTCGTACCACTCGCTATCCGGCTCACAGCGGCAAGCCAAACTCGCCTGGCGCTGGATGAGCATGTCTTCTTGCAACAGCAACACCACGTCCTCGTCGGATTGGGGAACGAGCGTGCGCGCGATACGCGGCTGAAAGTCCAAAACCACGTTGCCGTTGGCGTCCTGTAAATTCCTAACGATGGTGGGCTGATAGAGCGTGCCACCGTTGGCGATGGCGGCCACCGCCGTCACGAGCTGGAGCGGCGTCACCGTGACATAGCCCTGGCCGAAAGCCGCGTTATACGTGTCGCCGGTAGACCAGCTTTCGCCGTAGTTGCGGCGCTTCCAATCGCGTTCCGGCATCCGCCCCGCCAACTCGCCGGGCAGCTCGATCCCCAGCTCCGAACCGACGCCAAAGCTCGTGGCCCAGCGGTAAAGGTCGAAGATGCCCAACCCGCCCGGGCGCAAAGTCTGCGGGCTGACCTCCGGGTTGCCGCCGCCGACCTGGTAAAAGTAGATGTCACAGCTTTGGGCAATGCCCTTGAGCAGGTTAACTTCCTTGTGCCCACTGCGACGCCAGCAGACGAACGTTTGCCCCTGGCTTTTGTCTCGCGGGGCGTAAGCGTTGGGCAACACCAGCCGCCCGGCGCAATACAAATTGGCTGTGGGGCTGATAACGCCTTCTTGCAACACACCCACCGCCGTAATCAGCTTCCAGACCGACCCGGGCGGGTACAACGCGCTGATGGCGTGGTTAACCAGCGGGCGCAACGGGTCGTCGAGCTGCGAAAAGTAGTAGTCCGCGTCAATGGCGCGAGCAAAGCGCGTGTTGTCGTAGGTGGGCCAGCTCACCAGCGCCAGAATTTCGCCGGTCTGCGGGTTCATAGCGATAACAACGCCCTGTTGCGTGACCAGGCGCTGAGCTTCGGCGTTGATGCGGTTGAGTTCGCGCACGAGCGCCTCTTGGGCGGCTTGTTGCAGCTCCACGTCCAGCGTCAACTGCACGCTAAGCCCCGCCTTGCGCGGCTTTTCGTCCACCAACTGCAAACGCTGCCCGGCCACGTCCACGATCCAAGTCTCTGTGCCGCGCTCGCCGGCCAAATCGTCCTCAAAAAAGCCCTCGATGCCCGCGTAGCCGATGCGGTCAAAGGCCGGGTCGTAGCCCAGCTCGCGGAGCTTGCGCTCCTCTTCCGGGCCGATCGGGCCGAGATAGCCCACGATCTGCGCGGTGAGTTCGCCGGTGGGGTATTCGCGCACCGAGGCCACCTGCACGCCTACGCCCGGGAGCAGCTCGGCTTGCTCCAGGATTTGCGCCATGACCTCATACGGGACGTCGGTGGCGACAACCACCGGACGAAACGGCGCGATGCCCGCCCCTTCGCGCACCAGCTCTTCCAAGCTGCGCACGTTGACCTTGCCCGCCGCGTCTGCAATGGCACGGGTGGCGGGCACGTCGATCAGCGCCGAGAGCCGGTTATACACGGCCAACACGTCGGCGGGGTCGTCGGGCAAGTCGGCGGGCGTGATGGTGACGTTGTAGGCGGGGTCGTTTTTGGCGAGCGCCACCCCGTTACGGTCCAAGATCACGCCGCGCGGCGCGGGTTTGAGCACCAATTGCAGCCGATTTTCCTCCGCGTCCTGCCGAAATTGCGCGCCGTATTTGAATTGCAGCTCGCCGGTGCGCAAAACCAGCACCAACAGCGAAAAGATCACCACCACACGGAAAAAGAGCAAGCGCCATCCTTGGAACGGCAGCAAACGTCTGTCCATCGCATCCATCCATCCTCAACAAGCCGATGAGCCTGCCTCAGTCCAAACGCACACGGCGCGGCGTCAACCAACGGTGCACGCGCCCGACGGCGTAGAACACGGGCAGGATCAACAGTAGATTGTAAAGCAATGTCGGCACGGTGACATACAGCAAACCGCGCTGCAGGGGCACAAAAGTCCCCGTGGCGCGCAACGTGAAGAGGATCACCAGATGGTCAATCAGTGTGCCGACGGCGGCCACGGCCAGCGGAATAAGGAAGTTGCGCGGGGAAACTTGCCCGAAGAGCGCGTCGGCCAAAAAGACGACCGTCACCAGCCCCAACGCGGACGTGCCCAGCGGGGCGACGGAAAAGAGGTCTTGCAACACGCCGCCGACCAGCGCCCAAAAGAGCGCGTCGCGCGTTTCGGCCAACAGCGCCCAGGAGACCACCAGCAAAAAGACCACGTCCGGCGCGCCGTGCGCCAAACGAAACTCCGCCATCAAGGTGGCGTTGAGCATGGCGGCGAACAACAAAACGGGGATGCCGAGATAACGCGCCATAAGTTACGCTCTCGCTAGGGGGCGGGCGTGGCTTCTTTGAAGACGGAAAGGTCTACCGGCTCAAAGTTGATGATGACCTGCACGATCTCCAGGCGGCCAAAGTCGACCAACGAGCGCACGCGCGCCTCTTGATACAGCTCATTTTCCGAAAGCGCCACGCTCAACACGCGCCCGACCACCAGACCGGCGGGCAGCGTTTGCCCCAAGCCGTTGGTCATCACCAAGTCGCCTTCTTGCACCTGCGCATCCAGCGGCAAAAAGGCCATGATCAGGTCGCCGGTGAGCTGCCCGCGCACGACGCCGTCTTCGCGCGTGGTTTGCAAGCGGGCGTTCACGGCGCTGTTGGGGTCGGTGAGCAATTGCACTTCGGCGCCGGTGGCGGAAAGTTTCGCCACGCGCCCCACCAAGCCCAACTCGGTCACCACAGGGTCCAGCAGCTCCAAGCCGTCGCGCCAGCCGCAGTTGATTTGAATGGCGTTGACAAAACCGGCGGTGTCCACCCCGATCACGTCGCAGGTAACGTATTGGTGGTCTTCGGGGCCAAAGCGGTCGTAGTCCAACAGGGCGGCCAAGCGGTCGTAGACGGCGGCCTTTTCGCGGAATTGCGCCAGCTCGGCTTGGTAGACGGCCAACGCTTCTTCCAAGTCGGCGTTACGCTGACGTAAGCGGCGATAGTCGGCAATGTCGTTGAGCAACCCGCCCAAGCGGTGCGTGGTGCGCCCGATCACGCTTTGCACCACGTTAATCGGCGCCGCGACCACGCCTTCCAACGGACCTAACGAGCCGCGCACGCTGAGCAAGATCAACAGCGCCGTGACAAAAAGCGCCACGCCAAAGGCAAGCACCCGACTGCTTCGCACGCTCTCGCTCGTCTCTCCTCACTGTGTGCGCGGGCGGAGTAAGGGGGCTTCGCCCCCCTTCCCCCCAGCAGGGGGCAATATGCCCCCTGCACCCCCGCCCAGCGGCGCGCAGCGCGCCGCTGGGCAAGCTAAGTTTTTGCCGCCCTTTTTCCTAAAAAGGGCGCGGGGTGCGGGGCAGCGCCCCGCATTAATGTTGTGTGGAGCCGCGCTCCAGCCCCGCCAGCAACTCCCGCAGATTGTCGTAATCTTCCAGGATGCGCCCGGCGCCACGCGCCACGCACGTCATCGAGTCTTCGGCCAGCCAGACGCGGATATTGACCTCGTCGGCGATGCGCTCACAAAGCCCTTTGAGCTGACTTCCTCCGCCCGCCATGCAAATCCCGGATTCCATCAGGTCGGCGACCAGCTCCGGCGGCGTTTCGTCCAGTGCGTCGCGGATGGTGTCAATGACAATGCTCACAGAGGGGCTAAGCGCCTCGCGCAGCTCGATTGAGGAAACCTCGACCGCTTCCGGCAACCCGCTAACCAGGTTGCGCCCGCGTAGGATCATGGTGCGTTCTTCGGGCAGTGGATAGGCCGAGCCGATCTCGATCTTGGCGCGTTCGGCGGTGCGTTCACCGATCAGCAAGTTGTATTTGGTGCGCATATATTGGACGACATCCTCGTCCATTTCGTCGCCTGCCACACGAATCGAGCGGCTGATGACGATGCCGCCCAGCGAGAAGATCGCCACCTCGGTTGTGCCGCCGCCGATATCCACGATCATACTGCCGCGCGTCTCTTGGATCGGCAGCCCCGCGCCGATAGCCGCCGCGACCGGCTCTTCGATCAAGAAGGCTTCGCGCGCGCCCGCGCTGATCGTGGCGTCGTAAACGGCGCGTTTTTCCACCTCGGTCACGCCTGAGGGGATGCCGACCACCACGCGCGGGCGGGGGATGGGGACCCAATCTTGTTCGTGCGCCTTGCGGATAAAATAATCCAACATGGCTTCGGTGATCTCAAACTCGCTGATCACCCCGTCACGCAAAGGGCGCACGACCACATACTTTGACGTGGGCGTTTTGCCGAACATCTCTTTGGCCTCGCGCCCCACACTGATCGGGCGGCGTGTTTTGCGCTCGATGGCAACATAGGAAGGCTCGTTGATGACGATCCCTTTGCCGCGCACGCTCACCAGCGTATTGGCCGTGCCGAGGTCGATCCCGATGTCCAGCGAAAAAAGGCCCAGAAGCCAGTCAAGTGGGCTAACCAACGGTGCGTTCTCTCCTCAGTCAAGTTTCCGCGCGGCATTATACCACAGCCGATCCCGCTCGTGGCAGGCGCATTTAGCAAACGCTCATGTGCCGGAGCGTGTGGCGTTTGTACCACGCTTTAGCCTATCTGCCAAGCTGCGCGGGCGGTGCGCAAGCTCAGCGAAAACCGTTATACTGAATAGGAGAACGTTTGTCGGGGTAAGTTAAGGAGGAACGGCGATGAAGCAATGGCGATGGCTCGTCTATGCGCTCATAATGGCGGCGATGGGGTTGGGCACGGTGGGTGTCCACAGCGCGCCCGTAGCCCGTGCACAGGGACGCGCCCCCTGGTTGGAAGTGTGGTATTTCCCCGCCGACGATCTCGGCCCGGCGTTGGTCGAGTATCGGGACGCGGCGGGCACGGTGTTGGCGTCCTACGCTCTGGCGAGCAACAACATCGTCGAGTTTGCGCAGGGGGGCGGCTATTTGGTGACGGACGACAACCTGAACACTATCGGTGTTTTTGACCCACGCATGGGCTTGTTGCGCTACTATCAAGTGGTAGACAAACCCGAGGACACCGATGCGGAGTTTTACGTCCTTTCTCATCCCGCCCCTGCGCCCAACGGCGATCTGGCCTATGCCATCTCGCGCGTTTCTTCGCAATTTGACGTACCGAGCTACAACAGCATCTACTACGCCGACCCCGCCTATCAGCAGGTGCGCACGATCTACGAGCTGGAAAGCGCCGAACCCTGGTACACAGTGACGCCCTTTGCTTGGAGCGGAGACGGCTCGACGTTGCTTTTGCACAACCAACCGCAGGGCATCGGCGGCTACATTCTCTTTTGGACGTATCAGGGCGTCCAGGCGCGCCCGCTGGCGAATATGGAACAAGTGACTTGGTTGGGCGATTTGGACGGTTTCGCCGATGATTTGAGTAGAACTGCGCTCGTGGCTTACGACGATCAATACGTGGTACAGGGGATCAATGTGATTGATGTTGCCAGCGGCGCACAGACGTTTTACCCACTGCCCGCGCTCGGCGAAACGGCCTACACAGGCGGCAACGCGCACTTTTCGCCTTCGGGCACGCGGCTGGCCTATCAGGTGGCGCGCGAAAACGCGGAAAACGAGAAATTTTGGACGATTGGGGTTGACCTGACCAACGGGCAATCGCAGGTGGTTTTTGCCCAGGAATTCACCGAGGACGATTGGGACTACGCCTATGTCGCCGGCTGGCTGGACGACGCCACGTTGGTGATCGGCGGGCCTTGGGCCGGGCCGTCTCGGCTGGTGAACGTGGAAACGGGCGCGGTCACCGAAGTGCCGGGCGTTTTCTTGGGCTATGCGCAAGGGGTAAGTGACGTAAGCGATTTTGCGCCGCCCGGGATGGTCCCCGTGCAATGTGACACGTCGCCGGTTTCAGGCTTGGCGCCGCAAGTGCGCGGGCGGGTGATGGACCAAGCGGGCATGGTGAACGTTTACAGTTGGGCGTCGTATGATTCTGAGGTGGTGGCCCAAGCGCAATCGGGCGCGGCCTTCACCGTCTTGGACGGGCCGCAATGCATAGATAGCACCTTGTGGTGGAGCGTGCGTTTTGATAACGGCGTCGAGGGCTACGTTATCGAAGGGAACTATCAGGGACGCTATCTAGAGCCTTTGCAGTAAATCGGTGGTGACCCGTTGCCGTGCTCGGTTGGCACGGCAGCGGTTTTTGGTTTTGCACACAAGGAGAAACGTAACGATGAAGAGAATTGGGTTTGTTGGCCTGGCATTGGTTGGGCTGGGATTGATCGCGTTGGCGTTGGTGGCTTTTCCGGCTGCCAGCGTGACCGCACAAGGAGACTCAACCCCTGTGCCCTTCGGTGACCTGATCAATCCCCCTGGCGGTGACGGGGGCGGCAATGGCGGTCTGGTCATTCCGACGGCGACATCTGCGGGCGGCGGCTTCGTGATCCCGACGGCGACGCCTGCGAGCGGCGGTTTGGTGATCCCCACCGCGACGCCCGGGGGGGCGAGCACGGGCGCTTTTCCGCCGATGAGCGACGAGCAGCTCCGCGCGCTGAATTTGCAGCCTGAGGACGTGCCCGCGCAGTTTGCCGCCAACGCCGAATGGGGAACGGAAGACATCGCCGCCGTGATCCAGCAGTTGCGCGATGCGGGGCTGGAGGACGCGGCGAACACTTTTGAGCAAGCCTACACGCAGTACGGTTGGACGCATTCGGTGACGGTGGACTACAAGGCTTGCGAGCCGTCTTTGCCGATCAGCGGCATTTCCAGCAGCATCGCGCAGTTGGCGGGCGTGGATGAGGCGCGCGCCTTCATTGATAGCGACGCCATCCGCGCGATCTTTCAGCTCTTGGAGCAACAGATCGAGCCGGCCCCGAACCTGCACGGTTATCGCGTGACTATTCCGCCGGATACGGGCGAGTGCTTCCCCAAAGAAACCGAATACGGCGTGCTGTTTGAGTATTGGGGAACGTTGGTGTGGGTTTCGATGACCGCCAACGCCGAAACCGACCCCGCGTTGGTGTACGGGCTGCTGGATCAGCTCGTGCCGGTGGTGGTGGCACGTCTGGACGCGGCAGCGCCCGCGCCCTTCCCCCCGACGCCCGTTCCTGCGCCGCTCGGGGCCGCTCAACCGCCGTTGCAACCTCCGACGCAACCACCGTCCTTGTTGCCCACGCAAGCTCCAGCCCAGCCGCCCAGTGTGGCAAATGTCGCCTTGCCGGACTTGGAACAGCTCATGCCCTCGTTGACCGACCTTGGGCTGCCCGCGCCGCCTTTCCAATACAACGCCAGCGTTAGTGGCACGTTTACACTGGAGCAGATGGTGGCGACGTTGCAAGGCTTCGGCTTGGCCGAGTTGGCGAACGCGGTCCAGCAAGCCGGCCAACGTGACGGCATGGTCGGCCAGGTGGTGGGCGTGTGGGATACCGGCGACCAGTGCCCGGACACGGTCGGGCTGTCGTTGGAAGTGGACTTAACGCTCTTCCAAACGCCCCAGGGCGCGCTGAGCTATATGAACGATAAAGGCATTCAACAGGCCTGGCTCAACACCGGCGTATTTACCAGCTTTCAGCCGCACGGCGACGGGTTGCTGGCCTCCGGCACGTTGAGCGGGCATCGCTGCGGCGCGGTACAGATCTACTCGCTGGTTGTGCCGCAAGGGAACGTGTTGGTGACGGCCAGCGTGATCGGCAACGTCCAGGCTTCGCAAAATGAGCTGGTCTCGGCGTTGGAGCTGCTGGCAAGTTACATGCAGGATCAACTGAGCGGCATCGGCGTTCGGTAACGCCCGCCGCGTTGGGCGCGCCGCCCGTGCGCCTTCGGCGCACCACGCGCGGCTTCTGCCGCGCGTCAGCCGCGCGGAGCGCGGCTAGGCGGCGCGCCCGTTCTGCGCACAAGCTCCACTGAAGAATGCGCGGAAATGTTCCCGCGTGCACCGGTAAAGAGGCCGCTATGCCGGAAAATGTCCCGATCGAGCCGCATACTGACGTTCTGGAGGCGCGTTTGCGAACGCTGCGGGCACGCGATGCGGAGTTGGCGGCGGCGGTGAGGCGCTTGCGTGCCGAGCCAACCACCGACCCCGCCGAGGTTGCCCGTCTGTTGCGGGAACGCGCCAATGCCCAATATGCGCTGGCCGCCTACGAGCGTTTGCAGCAGCAACTCCAACGCGCCTTTTCCTCGGAACACCCGGACGGCCCGCAGGAAACGCGCATCTTTCGCCCACAAAGCCGCGATCCAGCGCATGAGACCGCCGATCTGCCTGTGCTGGACGGGGGATTGTACACTCCGAAAGCCGTATACACGGGCGCTTATGAGGCGATCGACGTGCTTTTTGTCAACGGGATATTGGTGGACTTCGGCGCTTTTCAGCGCGCCTTGCACAGGGTCGCCGAGCGTATGTCCGGCGTTGTTGTAGGATTGTACAACGCGACCGATGACGCCGTTCAGGATATTTGGCAAGCCACCAACGACCGCGCCCAGGCATGGTTAGCCGTGCGGCTGGATACGAGCAATCCGGCGGTACAGCGTCTGGCCGAGGTCGTGAGCCAAATAGGGCAACGCGCCCACGAACGCACATTGACGTTAATCGGGCACAGCCAAGGGGGAGCGATCCTTTCTGCCGCGCTGAACACAATCGCCCGAAAGCGTCCGGACCACATGCCGCGCTTGTTGCAGGTATACACGCTGGGTTCTTTCGGCGTAGATTTTCCCGCAGGGCCGCGCTATCACTTTTTCGCGCACCAGTTCGACCCCGTGCCCGCGCTGGCCCAAGCGCATTTTTTCCCGGGGAGCATCCGTCCCGACGCGCAAATGCGCTATTTCGCCAACTTGACCGTCTTACGCGGCCCGCTAGACCCACGAGAAGCGCACAGCATGGCCGCTTACTTGGCGAATTGGGAGGCTTTTGTCGCCGAAGAAGATCGCATCCGTCAAGGGGGAGTGCTTCAGCGGTTGTTGGGGCAAGCGGGCGAAGTGGTGCAATTCCAAACCAACCCCTGGGGCGTTCTTGCACGGCTTGGGGGGCCGTTCTTCGGCGGAGTGCCCCAATTGTCCTAACGGGCAGGGGGAGCGTCCCCGCTGGAACGCGCCGCGTGCGTTTGGTATAATGCCCCCAAGCAAGATCGCGCTATCTCTATCCACACAGGAGCGTTGTTGTGACAGCTTCCGACCAACCCGTGCGCGTGCGTTTTGCGCCCAGCCCAACCGGCCCGTTGCACATCGGCGGGGTGCGCACGGCGCTTTTTAACTGGCTTTTCGCCCGCCACAGCGGCGGGACTTTCATTTTGCGTATCGAGGACACCGACCGCAACCGCTACGTGCCCGAGTCGGTGCAAGGGATCACCGAAGGGCTGCGCTGGTTGGGCTTGGATTGGGACGAAGGGCCGGAAGTCGGCGGCGAGTACGGGCCATACGTCCAATCCGAGCGGTTGGAACTTTACCGCAAATGGGCGGATTGGCTGGTGGAGCAAGACAAAGCCTACCGTTGCTATTGCACACCCAAACGGCTTGCGGCTTTGCGCGAAGAGCAAAAGAAGCGCAAACAATCCTTTGGCTACGACCGCCACTGTCGCTACCTGACGCCCGAAGAACGCCAGCGCTTGCACGAAGAAACCGGCGGCCAATACGTCATCCGCTTCAAAATGCCGCTGGAAGGCCAAACGGTCGTCCACGACCTGTTGCGCGGCGAGATCACCTTCGAAAACGCCCAACTCAACGATTTGGTGCTGCTCAAAAGCGACGGCTACCCCACCTATCACCTGGCGAATGTGATAGACGACCATTTGATGCGCGTCAGCCACATCATGCGCGCCGAGGAATGGATTTCCACCGCGCCGATCCACAAAAATTTGTACGATGCGTTCGGCTGGCAAATGCCCCAACTGGTGCACCTGCCCATCATCCTCAACCCCAGCGGCAAAGGCAAACTTTCTAAACGCAAAGCGGGCTTTAACCAAGCCGGAAAACGTGTGCCGGTGTTGCTGGATGAGTTCCGCGAGGCGGGTTACTTGCCGGAGGCGATCGTCAACTTCCTGATCAACGTGGGTTGGAGCTTTGGCGAAGACCGCGAGGTCTTTTCCGTCCAAGAAGCGATCGAGCGCTTTGACATTCAACGCATCAACCCTGCCGCCAGCATCTTCCCGATCGAAAAACTGGCCTGGCTCAACGGCATTTATATCCGCGAGATGCCCGACGAACGCCTGGCCGCTCTGGTCAAGCCGATTTTGGAACGCGCCGGTTATACGGTAGACGACGCGCGGTTGATGCAGGTCATCCCGCTGATCAAAGAGCGCATGAAAACGCTTAACGACGTGGTGGCGGTGGGCGGATTTTTCTTCGAGTGGCACTTTTCTCCCGCGCCGCCGAACTTGCTCGTGCCCAAAGATATGACCCCCGCCCAAACCGCAGAAGTCTTGCGCGCGGCGGTGCGTGTTTTGGGGCGGCTGCCGAACTTCCAGCCGGAAACCCAAGAACGCGCCATGCGAAACTTGGCCCAAAAGCTCAAGATTAAGCCCGGGCAGCTTTTCAGCGCGCTGCGCATGGCGACCACCGCACGCAAAGCCACCCCGCCGCTTTTTGAAACGATGGCCGTTTTGGGGCGTGAGGCGTGCTTAGAGCGCATTCGCCGCTCCATCCGTGAGTTGGAAGCCACCAACGCCTAGCTTCTCTGCACACCAACAAGGGGAACGTTGCCGTCCCAATGCCGAGCGTTCCCCTTGCCGCATTCTGCTTTTATGCGCCGCCGAGCAAACCGGCCAACAACATCACCAGCCCATATATGCCGCAGAAAAACACGGCGATAAAAATCACACCGCCCAAAAAGATCGCGCCGCAACCGCTCGCTACGCCAAAATCATAGACTTCGGCCACCACACGCACCAGCAAATAGAGCAGCACAAAACCGGATACGAAGTTCACCAAATTGAGCAAGGTCATCGCGGTGACGGGATCGATGAGCAGTGACAAAAACACCATCGCGGCAGCGACAACAAGCATGAAAACCATCTGCAGCGGAACGAGCTTGCGATAAAGATAGGCCAACGTGCCTTTGCCGCCCAACAAAAACGTTGCCGCCAGATGGATAAACGCCCCCTGCACCGCCACCCCGATAGTGGCATACACACCGCCCAGCAATGAAACAAAGAACATTTCGCGCACATTCAAGTTGAAAAATGTTTCTGCCCCCGCCGTGTTGTAAAGTTCAGGCGAACGCCGCCACAGTTCCCGATATATATCTATCGCAAAGTAGAGCACGGCAAACTGGCCGATGAGCGTCACCAGGCCGTACAACCCAAAGTCGATCAGCACATTGTCCCAAGTGGCGTTTTCCGGAACGTGTGTGGCGCGGGTGGGCTGCTTGCCACCGAGCCGCGCCACGTACTCCTTGCGGCGAGCCGGATGGGTTAGGATCGGCAGCGCCTCGTCCACGTCCATCTGCATCACGCCCTGAACAATGCCCGCCACAAACGAATCACTCTGCAAATTCGGGTTCAGGCTCAACCCCTTGCCCAACCACTCCACCGCACGGGCACGGTCTCCGGCCTGGTAATAGCTAAAGGCCGCGTTGACATACTTACGCGCGGCGTCGCGGTCTCGCGTGGAAACACGGTGACGGGGTTTGGGCAAGCCTTCTTCGGACGGGGGAATGTTCAGCAGGCTTTCGGACGAAGCAGACCTCGCCTTCGGTTCGGGTTGGACGTTGGCCTTAACGTAGCGAATGGCTTTTTCAGCCAACGCGCGCAACTCGGGGTCGGGGTCGGACTGGGCGACGGTCTCCAAGAGCGGAATCACCGCTTCGTTGCGCAAACGGGCCAGTCCCTTGATCGCTTGACGGCGTTCGGCGGGGTCTTGGCTTTTCAGTTGGCGGATGTACGGCTTGAGCATGGGGTCCTCCGTAGCGTGGCAGCGCCATTTTCCCCAGCTTATCACATAATGCGAACGGAAAACACTTTCGCCTTTAAGAAACCCGAGCCTGTTTTTCTCGTATCAGCCCCCGATAGCACACGCCCAAAAATTGAGTATAGTAGTAGGGAAGCTGCGGTAAAGGAGAGCGCGAGTGTTTTTCGGGGGAGGAGCAGCGGGGGATGGACGATTCCATCACGCTCAAAGGCATCAAAGACGGCTTGCTGGTGACGATCAAGCCCGGGGGCAAATGGTCGGAGCGCATGAAGCGCTTGGCCGCGCTCATTGACGGACAGGGCAATTTCTTTCGCGGCGCGCGGGTGATGCTTTCGGTCGGTGCACGCAACTTGGGGCAGCGAGAGCTGCAAAGCGCGCAAAAAATGCTCGCCAAGCGCGACGTTGCGCTGATCGGCGTGCTCAGCGAGAGCATGAACACCACCGGCGCCGCGCTGAAATTAGGTTTGCGCGTAGACTTGGGCGCGGCGGATATGGTGACAAGTCCGGTGGCACAAGTGGCGCCTTTGCCGCACAAACCTCCGCGCATTGACCCCGAAGAGCGCGGCACGCACGGGGTCTTGTTGCGGCGCACGTTGCGCAACGGGCGCACCGTCCACAGCGATGGGCATGTGGTGGTGCTGGGCGACGTCAACGCGGGCGCGGTGATCGTAGCCGAAGGGGACGTGATCGTCTGGGGGCGGTTGCGCGGCGTGGTGCACGCGGGCGCCGGCGGGGACGAAGCGGCGGTCGTGTGCGCGCTCTACCTCGCCCCAACCCAATTGCGCATCGCGGGCTATATTTCCATCTCGCCCGAAGCGCGCCCGGGCAAGCCGCAACCCGAAAAGGCCATGGTCCGCAACGGACGGATTGAGGCGGTGGCCTGGGACTATCGGAACATGGGCTGAACCCAACCGCAGCGCGTCGAAGTTTCTTGGTACACAGGGGAAAGGGAGCAGATGGGGGCACGAGTTATCACGATTACGTCCGGCAAGGGGGGCGTGGGCAAAACCACCTCCACCGCCAATTTGGCGGTGGCGCTGGCGCAATTGGGTAAGCGGGTGGTGTGTGTGGACGCGGATATCGGCTTGCGCAATTTGGACGTGGTCATGGGGCTGGAAAACCGCATCGTCTATGACCTCGTGGACGTGGTGGAGGGGCGTTGTGGTTTGCGGCAAGCGTTGGTGCGCGACAAGCGCGTGCCGCAGCTCTATTTGTTGCCCGCCTCCCAAACCCACGACAAAACCGCCGTCAGCCCGCAAGACATGGTCACGCTCACCAATCAATTGCGCGCCGACTATGACGTGGTGTTGATAGACAGCCCGGCGGGTATCGAGTGGGGCTTTCGCAACGCGCTGGCCCCCGCCGATGAGGTGATCGTGGTGACCAATCCGGAAATCCCCGCTGTGCGCGATGCCGACCGCATTATCGGCGTGATCGAGGCCGAAGAGCGCTCGATCGCCGTCAGCGTGGTGATCAATCGCGCCAAGCCGGACATGATCCGACGCGGGGAAATGATGTCGGTGGCAGACGTGTTGGAAGTGCTCGCGGTCACGTTGTTGGGCATTGTGCCGGAAGACCGGCGCGTGACGACCGCTTCGAACAACGGCGCGCCGCTGACGTTGGCAGACCGGCACGCGCCGGTTTCTCGCGCGTTTGTTGAGATCGCGCGACGTTTGTTGGGCGAAGAGATCCCCATCCGCGACCCAGCGGGGGAAGGGGTATGGCTTCGCATGGCGCGGCGTTTGGGTTTGGGGCGCTGAGCCGCCCCGATATGCCGCGCGCTGCCCGAAAGATAAGTGGGAGTGGGGGCGACCGATGAGTTTCTTTGACCGTTTTCGGGGACGCCGAGCCTCGCGCAGTGCGCAGGTGGCTAAAGAGCGGCTGAAGCTGCTTTTGGTGGCCGACCGAAGCAGCCTTTCGCCGGAAAAGTTGCGCGCGATGCAAGAGGAGATTTTGCAGGTTATCCGACGCTATATTCCGTCGGCAGAGCTGGATGTGCAGGTCAGCATCGAGCAACGCGAGCGCAAACACTATTTGGTCGCCAACATTCCGTTGGAACAAGGCAGCGTGGCGCCGGAGTATTTAGATGTGACCCAACCGCACCACTCCTCGCCTTCCGACATCCCCCCCGCGGAGGACGAGGAGTGATGCGTCATTAGCGCGTGCTGGGCGGCAAAAAGTCTTTAGTTTCCAGCCAATCTGTCGCCAGGTGTCGCAATTTTGCATCGTGGCTGTAGAGTATATCGGCGTGGTGCGCCAACGCAGTCGCCAGGATCATCACGTCGGCGACCAACTCCTTACGGGTGGCGTGGGCCTCTTTCTGCAAGGTGCGGAGGCGTTTTTCGGTCATCTTGTCGCCCCGTATGCGCGCAAACCAGAGCGCAGCTTGGACGTTATAGCCAACGAGCATCCATGCTTTGCTAATTTCCTCTAAAAAGAAGGCGCGCTCAGCTTCCGGCAATGGCACGAGCAGCTCGCCGACGACAATGGTTGGGACAAGCACGCGATGCCCCTCAGCGTCCAGTTGCCGAAAGAGCGCTTGAGCGTGGTCAACGAGATGGTGTTGTTTTGCCGAGGGCGCGCGCCCCACCAACCCCCAATAAATGATCTGCGTATCCAGGCAAACGGTGCTCATTCGAAGCTCTTTGTACGCCCCCGCATCTCGGCCACAAAACGGTCAATATCTTCTACTCGCTGGTAATGGGCGCCCAAAC
>JALSSH010000171.1 GCA_026984385.1 Ardenticatenia bacterium
CTATAGCGTCTATATCCATCTGCTGGACGCGGAGGGCAACATGATCGCGCAATGGGACGGCGTGCCCCTGCTGGGGCAATATCCGACGATTTACTGGCGAGCGGGCGAGTCTTTGTTGGACTATTGGGACTTTCACGTGCCGGAGGATGTGCCGCTCGGCCCCGCTCAATTGCGCATCGGGCTATACGACCCGCTGAGCGGCGAGCGCTTGCCCGTCACCGTAGACGGACAACCGCTCGGCGACGGGTTGACGATCAACACCCGAATTGTGGTGAAGTAAAGAGGGTTAGCGGTCGTTAACCGGCGCGTCGTCCGGCACGGAGGGAACTTCCGTCGTGCTGTGCTCGGCGCTGACATCGTTACGCGGCTCGGCGGGGGTGCTGGCTTCGGAAAAGCTCACGGGATAGAGATCGTCGCTAGTGCGGCGACAAGGGTCGTTGATGTGAGCGAAGCGGCGGGAGTTGTTCCCCCGCACAGCGGCCATCTTTCGGGACCAATGGCGTAGCTGGCTGTGCGGCTCGTCCGGCGGCTCGCCTTCAGGGGCGGGAATGTGGCGTCCTTCGCCGAGAATGTCGCGGGGTTCTTGGTACTCTCCGGGTTCTGGGCGTTCTAGGTCTTTGACCATCTCGCGCTAGTCCTCTTGCCAAAGTTCGATCAAACGGCAATCTCTAGCCTATTGATACCAAGTCTACCCATTGGAGCTTATTCTGACAAAAATTCACAAACGCGGGGAAGGAGGCGCTTTGCGTTTGCGGCCCTGGTAGAGCGGGGCGGGCGTGTGCATCCGTGCGCGGATGGCTTCTGCCCAGGCTTGCGCGTGTGGCAAGGCAAAACCGACCGCCGCCGTTTGCCCCTCCGCGTGCGCATATTCCACGCGCAACAGCGGGCGGGCGTTTGTTTCCCCTTGCAACACGTCCAAGCGCCGAATTTGTGCCAGCGGGATCGCCTCGTGCGGGCAAAAGAGCAACCATTCCGGCGCCAGATAGAGTTGGCCGGTGGTTTGGGCGTGCCATGCCCCGTAAACGTCTTGGCGGAGCTGTACCGCTTCGCTCGGCCCGTAATCCGGACGGGCGGGGCGGCTGTCGTGAACGGGAAGCGCGCACAGACGCGCCAACGCTTCGGCAAGCGCGAGGGGGTCGGCCAGCGTGAAGACGAACACGCGCCAACCGTCCATCGCTTCCGCGTGCACCATCAGCGCGGTTTGCTGTCGCCAAAACGCGCGCACGCCGACCAGCCCGACCCAGCGCACTTGCTCGGCGGGCAAATGCACGTCCAGCCGCTGGGTGCGCGCGCCGTTGAAGAGCAGATGCGCGTCGGCCAACCCCAACGCGCCTGCCACGCCGCGCCCGTAACGTCGTTGGGGCCGATGCCCCAAACAGTGGGCCGCGCTCGGCCCCCAGTGCACACGTTTTCCTGCGCGTGCCCAGGCGCTGCGCGTGGCGACGACGTGCGCATCGGTTGTGTGCGGCGGCCACCAACGGAACATGGGATACTCCTCGGGTGCGTTTTGGGAACAGATTGTACCGCGTTGCGGGGGGCGTATCTCCAAGCGTTCCCGCGTCCGCCGAAAAAATTTGCCCATTTTCGCCTGCGCGCATACACTAACCGCAAACCTTTTCGTGCGGTAAGAGCTGGGGCAAGTGGCATGGCAAACGTAAATCGTATTCGCTTGGGGCAAGAGGCGCACGCGCTGGAACAGCGCCGTAGCGCGCATGGACGTTGGCGCTGGGGCTTTCAATCGGCCACACCGTCGGAGGACGAAGTCGCCGTTCCTTCGGCGCTGGTGGTGTATTATGACGTGGAGCGGTTGGCTTTTGCGTTGACCGACGGGCCGGCGGCGGACTTTTTGGCCGAGCAGATCGCCGACTATCTTTGGTCACGCGAGGCGCTCGGCGACAAGTGGCCGTTGAATTTGCGCGAATGGTTGGCCGACACGTCCCGTTGGGAGGGTGCGCCTTCCGGCAAGACCGCTTTTATCTGCGGGCGGCTGGAACGTCATATCCCGGGCGGGCGTATTTATTTGGCCTGGCTGGGGCTAAACGGGGTGCGCTTGCAAGACCGCGCGGGCGAGGATATGTCGCTGGATACCGCGCTGAGCGAGGACGAAGGCTGGTCGGCAGAACACGGGCCGGAGCCGGAAGGCATGGCGCTCCACGCCTATCGCGGCAGTTTGTTTCGGCTGGGGCGGCTGATTGTGCTTTCCGGCGGCGCTGCGCCCCTTTTCGACGATCTGCCGGATATGAGCCAGGCGGATCTGCAACAAGCGCTGGAAGATTGGGCCGAAGAAGCCACGCACGACTTGGCGTTTTTGGATTTGCGCATCAACCCCGTGCTCAGCGAGCCGCACCAAGTGGCGTTGCACTATCGTTGGGTGGCGCCGGAGCTGTGTATGCTTTTTTGGTCACCGGCCCCCAACGCCACCGCGTACCGCATCGAAGAATCCGCCACGCCCACCTTTGAGCAGGCCGCGTTGGTGGCCGAGCTGACCGACGGACGCCAGACCCAATATCGCCTTTCCCCGCCCACCGACGCCCCCCGCTATTACCGCGTCGTCCCGCTCAATCAAGGCGTGGTCGGGACACCCAGCGAGCCGGTTTTGCCCGTGCCGGTGGTGCTCACCGCGCCGCTTTTGCAGCGGGTCAAGTGGGCGGATGACGGCGGCTATATGCTTTCTTGGACGCCGATCGTCCAGGCGACCAGCTATGAGGTGCAGGTCGCCGAAAGTCCGGAATTCGAGCCATTTGAAAGCGAGATTATCTATCGCGGCGAGGTGGCGGAGCTGTATTTGCCGCCCGACACGCCCCCGCATCGCTATTACCGCGTGCGCGCGATCAACGTCCTGTATGCGCCGCACAATCCCTCGCCCTGGTCACGTCCCCAGCGCGCCCCCGAAAGGCTCGCCACGCCGCACTTTACGCGCGTGACCCATGAACAGTTGGAATGGGAGCCGGTGCGTGGCGCGCAACTTTATGAGGTGCGCGTCACTGCGCTCAGCGACGAGCCGGAGATCGGCGAAGAGGAGCGCACCGAAACCGTGCGCACGTCCGATACCCTGATCGGCGCGGCGGAACAGCCCGCCACGTATCGCGTGCGCGCCTTGCGCCATCCGGACGATCGGGAGACGGTCAGCGCGTGGAGCGATACGGTCACGTTGGCCTCCCAAGAAGTCGGCAGGGCACAAGGGCGACACGGTTGGCTGTGGTATTCGCTTTTCGTGGCGGCGTTGGTGGGGGCATTGGTCGGTGTGGGGTTGGGCGTGAGCGGGTTGCGACGCTATCAGTTGGCGAACGCCACCGCCACGCGCACACCGTACCCCTCCGAAGCCGTCGTGCAGACCAAACGCGCGGCGACCGCCTACGTGATGCACGCGACGGCGGCTTCACGGCTGAGCACAGAAGTTCGCTTAACCGAGGTGGCGTTTGTCGCGGCTACAGGCACGGCGGAAGCCTGGAC
>JALSSH010000172.1 GCA_026984385.1 Ardenticatenia bacterium
CCGCTCGCTTTTTGAACGCATCCGCGAAGCGATGGGTGGCGCGCCGTTGGAGGTGATCAACGACGGCGAGGTCACCGCGCTGGCCGGCTCAATGTCGCTCGAAGACGACAGCATCCTCGGCGTGGCAATGGGGTCGAGCGAGGCGGCGGGATACGTCACCCCCAGCGGGCGGCTGACCGATTGGCTCAACGAGCTGGCCTTTGCGCCGGTGGACTATCAGCCCGCCGCACCGATAGATGAGTGGTCCGGCGACAAAGGCGTGGGCGCGTTGTACTTTTCGCAGCAGGCGGTCTTCCGCCTGGCCCCGAAGGTGGGCATCGCCATTCCGGCAGGCGTGACCAAAGCCGAAAAGCTCAAAGCTGTGCAAGCTCGTTTGGAAGCGGGCGACGAGGGCGCGGTCAAGATTTGGCAGACCATCGGCGCGTATCTGGGCTACGGGCTGGCGCACTACGCGGACTTTTACACGCTCAAGCACGTGCTTATCTTGGGGCGTGTGACCTCGGGGCATGGCGGCACGTTGATCCTGGAAGGGGCGCAAGCCGTGTTGCAGGCGGAATTTCCGGAGTTGGCCGAGCGTGTGCATATCCAATTGCCGGACGAAAAAAGCCGCCGCGTGGGGCAGTCTATCGCGGCTGCCAGTTTACCGGAGTTATTGTAATCAGGGCGTTGGAGGAAAAAGTATGCAACTACATAACGAGAAAGCGATTGTCTTTGTGCCGGATGGTGCACCTGAGGCCGCCGCGTTGCCGCGCACCACGCACTTGGCTATCGGCGCACACCAGGACGACTTGGAGATCATGGCGGCGGACGGCATTTTGCAATGCTTCCAGCGTGAAGACAAGTGGTTTACCGGCGTGGTGATGACCGACGGGGCAGGCTCGCCGCGCGCGGCGCTCTACGCGGACTACACCGACGAACAGATGCAACAAGTGCGCATCAAGGAGCAAAAAAAAGCCGCCGTCGTGGGGGAATATGCCGCGCAAGTTTTGCTCGGCTATCCCAGCTCAGCGATCAAGGACGGGGCGGCTACCGAACCAATAGACGACCTGGTGCAGATTTTACGCGCAACCCGTCCGCAAGTGGTCTATACGCACAATTTGGCCGACAAGCACAGCACCCATATCGGCGTGACGCTGAAGGTGATCGCGGCGCTGCGGCGGCTCGCCCCCGAAGAACGCCCCCAACACGTTTACGGCTGCGAGGTTTGGCGTGACCTGGATTGGATGGTGGACACGGACAAAGTCGCCTTTGACCTTTCCACGCAGGAAAATCTGCAATTCGCGCTGGTGGGCGTTTTTGATTCGCAAGTGAGCGGCGGCAAACGCTATGACCTGGCGACGATGGGGCGGCGTCGTGCGCACGCCACCTACCACGCCTCCCACGCCACCGACATCACCACCGGCATGAGCTTTGCGATGGACTTGACGCCGCTGGTCAACGATCCACAGCGGGACGTGATCGCGTATGTGGAGGAATACATCGCGCGCTTTGCGGAAGACGTGCGCACGCGCATTCGCAGCGTCCTGTAATCACGCGCGGAGCAAGGATCGCTCCTTAGCGATAGCCGTTCTCAACCTCTTGTGTCCTTACGCCCCACATACCCCCCCCGCCTCGCCGAGCTATAAAAAAGGGGCGAGAGAGGGGGGTATGGAGCAGTGTTTTTCCCTCAGCAGCGCGAAAAATGTAAGAATCACATAAAATCTATGACCGAGAGCCATCTGGGTGCATCAAAGTTGTATGTGAGCTGTTATATTTTCCACACTGGCGCGCTTGTGAGACGTGCCGAACCTATCCAGCAGCAAGCAGGGAAGAACGCACTACAAACAATGAGTCTAACAGGAGCTGAGAAGCCACGATGAGCGGATTGAACTTCACCCTGAGCACCACCCCCAGCAACAATGAGCCGAGCGGCGAAGGTGTGCAACACGAGCGCGTGATCGTGATTGGGTCGGGGCCGGCGGGCCTGACCGCTGCGCTCTACACGGCGCGCGCCACGCTCAACCCGCTGGTGATCGCAGGGCATGAGCTGGGCGGGCAAATTGCCCTCACGCACGAGATCGAAAACTACCCGGGTTTCCCCGAGCCACTCGGCGGGCAAGAGTTGGTTGACCTCATGGTGGCCCAAGCCGAACGCTTCGGCGCGCGCATCAAAACTTTTACCGCCGTTTCCAAGGTGGACTTTCGCAACGGCTCGCCGTTCCGCATCTGGACGGACGACGGCGGCGAATATCTGGCCGACGCGGTGATCGTGACGGTGGGCGCTACCCCGCGTCATCTCAACGTCCCGGGCGAAGAGGCATTTACCGGCAACGGCGTGAGCTATTGCGCCACCTGTGACGGTTACTTTTTCCGCGACAAAGAGGTGGTGGTGGTCGGCGGTGGAGATAGCGCGCTGGAAGAAGCACTTTTCCTGACGCGCTTTGCCAGCAAGGTCGAGATCATCCATCGCCGCGATCAGTTGCGCGCCGGCGCCGCGCTCCAAAAACGCGCTCGTGAGAACGAAAAGATCGGCTTCATTTGGGATACGGTTGTCGAGGAGATTATGGGCGACCGTGCCGTTAACGCGGTGCGGTTGCGCAATGTGAAAACCGGTGAGGTTTGGGAAAAGCCCACCGACGGCATCTTCATCTTTATCGGTCACTCCCCTAACACCGATCTGTTTGAGGGCCAATTGGAACGCGACTCGTTCGGCTACATCATCACCGACCACGAGATGCGCACCAACGTTGATGGCGTTTTTGCGGCAGGCGAAGCCCAAGACCGCATCTTCCGCCAAGTGTCCACTTCAGTAGGGCAAGGCGCAGCAGCAGGGATCATGGTGGAGCGCTGGTTAGCCGGACACGGCGAATAATTCCTCGACCGCAACCTATCCCAACACATTGCAGGGGCAGCAAGGGCGCTTCCTTGTTGCCCCTGTTTCTGAGCCTGTGTTCGAAACAAGAACAAGGCCTTTGCCGCAATGAAAATTGAGGCGCGCTTGCTGTGGCACTGAGATCGGCGATGGGGACGCTTGCGCGGATGGCGCGCCAAATCTCTCCTCAGCGAACACGCAAGACTTTGGCCCCCTGCGGCGAGATTTGCGTGTGCAGCGCGCGGTTGCCGTATCCCGCCGCCGTGTAGAGCGCGCTGAGCGTTTCGGCCACGCGCGCGGCGGTTGCCTCGGCGTCACAAAGGGCGCACACGCTCGGCCCCGCCCCGCTGATAATCAGCCCCAACGCGCCCGCGCGTTTCGCTTCGGCGCGCGCCTCATAAAGCAGCGGGATCAGATGCGCGCGCGCTGGCTCGATGATGCCGTCGCTTTCGACAGCTTCTGCCAGGGCCTCCAGGTCGCCGTGATGGAGCGCGTCTACCATACGCGCCACCGCGCCGCTTTGCGCCACGTGTTGACGCAGCGGCACATGCGAGGGCAGCACAGCGCGCGCTTCGGCAGTAGGCACGGAAACCGCAGGCGTCACCAGGGCAAAATGCAGATGCGGGGGGACGGGCAAATGCGTAATTTCGTCGAACTCGGTGCCGGTGATCAGCGTGATCCCGCCCAGCAAACTCGGGCCGACGTTGTCCACGTGATAGCCGCTGACCGCCGCCTCGCCATCCAAGCACGCGCCGAGCAGCTCTGCACGGCGCAGCGGCTCGCCCGCCAGCGCGTTAACCGCCACCGCCGCCGCCACCGCGCTCGCGGCGCTGCTACCCATGCCGCTTTCCAGCGGCAACCGCTTTTCCAACGTCAAGCGCACGCCGCGCCGTTCGCCCAACATCCGCAGCACGCTTTGCGCGGCCACCGAAGCCGAGTTTTTGCTCGGGTCACGCGGCAAACGCCCCTCGTCTCCCGTGATCGCGGCGATGGTCACGCCCGGAGCGTCCTGCCATTCGACGCGCACCACGTCTCCGGGTTCGCGGAACGCCACCCCTACAATATCGAAGGCCACGCCAAAATTGCCCATGCTGGCGGGCGCGAAGGCTTCTGCGCTGACGTTAGACATGCCCGATTGTCACCCTGTGTGTTATGCTTAGCGAATAGACGAGTTCCTACGCTGTAAACGAGGTTGTGATGACTAGCGTTCTTAAGTGTATCCACTGCGGTCGAGAATACCCCATAAACGCCGTGATGTACACCTGTGCGGACTGCGGCGGTTTGTTAGATGTGCGGCACGATCTGGACGCGCTGCGCGGACGTGTTTCCCGTGCGCTTTTTGACGAGCGGCTGGGCACGCTCGAAGCGCCCTTCAACAGTGGCGTGTGGCGCTACAAAGAGCTGATCTATCCGGACGTGAACGCGGCGCAGATCGTCACGCGCGGCGAGGGCAACACCAATCTCTACCCCGTGCCGAAGTTAGCGAAGTGGGCGGGTGTGGGGACGCTCTACTTGAAACACGAGGGCGAAAACCCGACCGGCTCGTTCAAGGATCGCGGCATGACCAGCGGCGTGACCCAAGCGCGGGCGCTCGGCATGACGCGCGTGGCTTGTGCTTCCACCGGCAACACATCCGCTTCGATGGCCGCCTACGCTTCGATGGCGGAGATGGAAGGAATCGTTTTTTTCCAGAATAAGCAAATTGCGCTCGGCAAGCTTTCCCAAGCCATCGCCTACGGAGCAACCTGCGTGCAGATCAACGCGGACTTTGACCGCAACATGGAGCTTGTGCGCCAGGTTGCCGAGCGGCTGGGCGTCTACGTGCTGAACTCGGTCAACCCGTTTCGGCTGGAAGGGCAGAAGGCGATCATCTTCGAGACGCTGCAACAATTGCGCTGGCGCGTGCCGGATTGGATTGTTTGCCCGGGCGGCAACCTCGGCAACAGCTCTGCTTTTGGCAAGGCGCTTCACGAGCTGCACGCGCTGGGGCTGATCGAGCGCATCCCGCGCGTGGCGATTGTGCAAGCCGAAGGCGCAAACCCGCTCTACCGCGCTTACCAAAATGGCTTTGCGCGCTTCGAGCGCGTCAAGGCCCAAACCGTCGCCACCGCCATCAAGATCGGCAACCCGGTGAACTACGCCAAGGCCGTGCGCACGTTGGAATGGACAAACGGGGTGGTCGAACAGGTTAGCGACCAGGAGATCATGGACGCCAAAGCGCTGATCGACGCGCAGGGGATCGGCTGTGAGCCGGCCTCGGCGTGCTCGTTGGCGGGCACGCGAAAATTGGTCGCGCGAGGCGTCATTCAGCCGGACGAAACGGTCGTCGGCATCCTGACCGGCCACTTGCTCAAAGACCCGGACGCCACCATCAGCTACCACAGCGGGACATTGGAGCACATCCGCGCCCGCTACCCGAACCGCTTGCATCAGGCCGAGCCGAATTTGGACGAGATCGTCGGCATCCTGACTGCCGCAGAGCGCACGTAAGCGGCGAGCTGATCCTAGCGCTGGACAACGACACGCAGAGCGTGCGTGCCGTTCCTATATCTCGGAAGCCGATCGCACTCAAACGCTCCCAACGAATTGCGCAACACGTTCCGCGCGTGTCTTGGCGACATAGGTCTATTTCTTTCTCGTCCAGATGCCGTTACAGCGTTCCGTCTTGCCAAAGATCGGGCTTGGCGCACCAAGTAGCCTGTACACGGTGGAAGAAGGCGACGCGCTCTTGGATTTTGGCAATTTCTTTTGGGTAGAAGTCAAAAAGCGTCTCGCAAAGCTCCAACATCCACGCCTTGCGGGAATAGCGCGGGCGGATGGTTAGTCGGTTGGCGTCCGCGATTTGGATTTGTCCCCAACCCAGCGCCCCTATCGTGAGGCACTCCCAATCCAGAAACTCGATAGGGACAAAGTGAATGCCGGTGACCACCGCGCGCGTGGCTTCGACATGATAGCGCACCAGCAGCAACGCAAAATAGTTGCTGTTGTCTTCGTAGAGACGCGCCAAACGCCGGACAGAAGTCAGGTTGGGCATGTTGAAGCGCGTGTCGGTGCGGTGTGTTTTCACGTCTACCACGTAGTAAAAGCCGTCCACGTCCTCGAAGGCCAAATCCGCCATCGCGCGGCGTGCAAAGCCCGCCGAATACGTGCGACACATATCTCCCAAAAGTTCCCCAAATCTCTCGCTTAAGATATTCTCGATGGCGTCTCCGACAGCGCGCGGACTGGACGCAGTGCTGGGAGAAAGGAATTGCTCGTGCGCGTTCAGCAGTTTTGCAACGCGACGCTCAACGGTGTGGTGCGCATCGGTGTAAAAAAGACGGCTCGGCATAATAGGACTTGTTTTCTCCCCTAGTCAGAGGAAAGCAACTTGAGCTGAGTGGCAGAAGAGCGATTTGAGCGGGCAAGACGTTGGGCTTGTTGGGCCGCCCAAGTGTTGCGCTCCCAAAAAACGCCGTCCGCATACCCTTGAATGGTCGCGTCTTGAGCTGCACGTTCCAAACGATATTCGGCCAAGCAACAATAATACTCGTCCATTTCGATCCCGATGTAGCGTCGCCCCAGCTTTTTGGCAACGACTGAGGTCGTGCCCGAGCCTAAAAACGGGTCGAGCACCACGTCTCCCTCGTTACTACTCGCCAGAAGAATTTTAGCGAGTAATTTTTCCGGCTTTTGGGTGGGATGGTCGGTATTTTCCGCCATAGCCCAAAATGGCACGGTGAGATCCGTCCACAAATTTGAGGGCGCGGTCAGACGGAAACGCTCTTTGCCACGTTGTTGCCAATCCTTGGGGCGACCGTAGGAATCAGTGTAGGGTGCAAGCACTCGCTTTTGCAACTGGACCGCATCCACGTTGAAGGTATACTCGTTCGAAACGGTACAAAACCAAATGTCCTCGGAGCAATTTTTCCAGTTGTGTTTTGCCCCGCGCCCTTTTTCGCGCTCCCAGGTGATGCGGTTGCGCACGACGAAATGGCGTTCGGCCACCCGCTGTACAGCCGCCGAAGAGCGCCAATCTCCGCAGATGTAAACCGAGGCGGTCGGCTTAAGCACGCGCACAAGTTGGCTCAGCCACTGTTCCATCCACGCCTCATAGTCCGCCAACGACATGCGCGCAAAGGAGCGCTCGCCGAATGTTTTGCTCAAGTTATAAGGCGGGTCCAAGAAAAGCAAATCCACCGATCGGGAAGGCAACCAAGGGAAAACTTCCAGGGCATCTTGGCAGATCGTGCGGTCGAGTAATTTCTCTAAGGTCACAGGCCCACTCAGCCGCAGCAAGCGCGAGCGATAGCGTTGCACTTCCGCCTCACTGAGCCGAATGGTTTTGTTGCGTGGCGAACGCGGACGTGGCTTTGGCGTTGTGGACATCAAATGCACCTCCTGCGCGGGTGGTTGCGCGCTATCCAGCCTCCGGACGCCCAACTTGGCCGACAACCGTCAACGTGTACGTGACCGCCGACCCGCCCAGCTCGTAAAACGGCACTTCGAAGCTGACCGCTTCTTGGGGCACAAGACGGGGCTTGGAAACGTAAATGGTCTGCACGGCCACCACGTGCCCCTGCTCGTCCCAAAGTGCCGCCACCACGCGCACCGATTCTGCAACCTGCGGCCCCACATTCGCCAGCTCTCCGTGCACCACCAACGTCCCTTGTGCGTTGTAGACGGCCTCGTCGTTGGCGATGACGAAATTTTCCGCGCCGTAAAAATTGCGCAGCGCGTAGTCGGCCTCGCGCGCGGCCACGTTCAGCTCATAGCGCACAGCGGTTGCCGGCTTGCCCGCCTCAAAGCGTAAGTCAAAAGGTGCGCCTTGCCCCGAACCCAACACATCAATCGGCAGGATGTCCGACTGCTCGGCCAGGCGCCGCCCTTGCGCGTCATAAAGCACGCCGGAAAGCCGCACGGCTTCTAGTGGGGCGGGCGTGGTGTTGACCACCTCGCCGGTGATGTGAAAAACGCCCTCGCGGTCCGTCCAGGCATAGTAGCCGTTAAACCCCACTACACCGCTGTAGGAGGTGACGCCCGCCGCCGCCTGTTGCACCGTGCCGACCGCCAGCGCCGCGTCTGGGTTCACGTGAAAAGTGTTGACCACCGCCGTCAGCGTTTGGAGCACCTGCGGCGGCGCGTCGGTGGTATCCACTTCCAGCGCGCTAAAAAACGTGCCGTTGCCCTGCAAGAAAATATTCAGCGCGCGCGGCCCCAAGGTGGGGTAGGTGCGCACACCGGTAATGCGCTGGCTGCCGTCCGGCTGGGCCACCCGCTCCAGCTCCACCCAGTCGTAACGCGCCTGGTCCGGTGGGGGTTGATAGGCGGCAGCGGCTTGAGCGAAGGCCTCCGGTGTCATCGGCTGGCCGGTGTTGACCACATACACGCTCAGCCGCGTGATCGCCGCCTCGCCTTCCAGCGCGGTGAACTGCACCCGCACGCCGTTTTCGTCCGGCAACTCGCCCGCCACCCAGTCCGGCGGGACGCGAATGGTGAAAACGTTGGAGGGATGCCGATAGGTGACAAAGCCCGCGTCCGGAGGCACGGGCGTTGCCACCACAAAGACCGGATCGGCACTTTGGATGCCACCGCCGCACGCCGTCACGCCCAGTGCCAACGCCGCCAGCAACTCCAAAATGCGCCAAAACCTAGCGCGTTTGCTCATCGCCACCGCTACGGTTTGAAGTAGATATACAACTTGAGCCGTCCCAACGTCAGCTCGTCGCCGTCGCGCAAACGCTTTTCCACGCCCGGAGGCAGCGGCTCGCCGTTGATGTGCGTGCCGTTGGTGCTGTTGAGGTCAAGCAAATAGACGGCTTGGCCGTCTCGCAACAAACGCGCATGGCGACGTGAGACGCCCGCCTCGTCTGCACCGTAGGGCAACAGGTTGATATAGGTGCGCTCGGCGTCTTCCGTTTCCGTCACGCGCCCCAAGATCACCTCACGGCGCATTTGCACCACAATCGGCGTCTCGTCGTTTTCGATCTGTAAAATCAGCACGCCGTCCGTGCCGAGCTGATCGGTGCTGCCGACGGCATCGTCCCCTTCAAACTTGCGTGTGGAAAGCGGGATCGGCACCAACGCCACGCCGCAACGCTCGCAATAAATCGTACCGGCGCGGTTTTCGTGGCCGCAATGTGGACATAACAACATCGTTCTTATCCCCCTCGGCGAGGCCTTCTTTCCCCACCACCCTCCGGATACTACAATCATACCATCCGCGCTGTACCTAAGCGCAACAATGCGGAAGCGGCGGGCAGGCCGCCTCCAGAGTTTGCCGTGTGCGATGGTGTGATATGTGGGAATTATAGACGAACTTAGGACAGTACGAAACCGCTCTCCCCATTTGCGCGATGTGGAAAACGTCCATCGCCCCCTCGGGTGTATTGGGGGCGAGCAGGCCAAGCTGGGGTGGGGCGGAATCGTTCGCCCCACCCGCTACGAGATCACGGCGTTGGAGTTGCGCCGACGTTGTCCAGATAGGTGAAGAAGTCCCTCAGTGCGCGGCTGGGGCGTCCGTTGTTGAAGGTCGGCAAAATGCCGTGCCCGCCCTCGGGGTAGGTGTAGAGGGCGTCTACAACTGCTCCGTGCGCTTCCAGCAATGGCTGCATCCGCTCCATCCCTTCGCAAGTGCGCCCTTCGTGGTCATGCCCGCCGCAGTAGAGCCAAAAATGCGCCCCCCCGAAAAGATCGGGGTCGCCGTCGTGGATAAAGGCGGGGTCACGTCCTTCGCTCAACACAAAGCCCGCACCGGAATCCGCCACAAAGGCCGCGAAAAGGTGCTCCCCGTCTTCGCTATAGTCCAGCGCCGCTTGGTGATAAATTTCCTCACTGCCGCGCGAAAAACCGTGCAAGATCACCGTCGCGTCCTCTATCGGGCAGTGCTCGCCGATGGTTTCGTAGGCGCTCAGCAAGTGCGCGTAGACCTCTTCGGACTCGTCAAACACGTATTCACCATCCGCGCCAAGCTGGGCGTATTGCAGCGCGACAACCGCGTAACCCCGCCCTTTGGAAGCGCGCAACCACCAACTGCTGAGCCGCTCCGCGCAACCGCCGCTGCCGTGCAGTGAGAAGATCAGCCGTTGGTCGCTCTGCTGCTCCCACGTCGGCGGAAACCAAGCAATGGCGAAGCGCTCATCGCCCACAGGCACGACGCCCGCGCCTGCGCCGAAGGCCATATCCAGCGCGGTGAGCTGACTTTCCTCCTGGCAACCGTGATCCGCAAAGCTGGTAGAAGGCGGC
This sequence comes from Ardenticatenia bacterium, assembly GCA_026984385.1. Taxonomy (GTDB): domain Bacteria; phylum Chloroflexota; class Anaerolineae; order Aggregatilineales; family Aggregatilineaceae; genus JALSSH01. The sequence continues at coordinate 10,076 of JALSSH010000172.1, forward strand.
TGCTGATTTTCACGTAACCAGGCGGTGCATGTTGCCAACGTGGGAGCGTTGTCTTGCGCGGTGGCAAGCGGTACGCCCACACTGCCCAGGCCGAACACCAACACACTTACCCATACCCAGACGCTTAATATCCGTCGCATTGTCTTTGCCTCCTCAAAATTTCGCTTGGCCCACACGAGCCAGCAACGCCATCTATGCGTTCACCTTAGCGTGAAGTTGCTACGGAAATATTGCGCAGGGGTAAAAAGTTTGTGCACGCGCGCTCAGAGCACGGCCAACACATCGGCGGTCAGCGCGTCCAGCGAGGGTAAAACGCGGTCGGCGCGCGCCAAAATATCGGGCGACGGGCGATGATAGGGCGCGGGCACGGCGATCACGTGCGCGCCGGCGGCTACGCCCGCCAAGATGCCGTTGGCCGAGTCCTCGACCACCGCCACACGCTCCGGCAGGGCGCTCAAACGCTCAACGGCCAGGCAGTATGTATCCGGCGCGGGTTTGCCTTGCGCCACATCGTCGCTGGAGACGATCACGCGGAAAAGCGAGGCCCAGCCGGTGCGCTCCAGGATTGCATCCAACAGTGCACGCGGCGAGCCGGAGGCCACCCCCAGCACAAAATCCGGCGCCAGCCGCTGCAACACCGCCTCGGCCCCGGGCATCAGCGGCACATGCTGACGATAGTACGTCACCATCTGCCCAACTACGCGCGCGATGATCTCCTCCGTTGAGTAAGCACCTCCCAGCCGTTCGGCCAAATACGCGGCCCAACTTTGCGTGCTGCGCCCCATGATGCGCTCCTGATCTTGGGGCGTCCAGCGCAAACGCTCCGCGCCAAAAGCCTCGATGCGCGCGCGCTGCCAGAGCGGTTCGGAATCCACCAGCAACCCGTCCATATCAAAAATTACGGTTTCTACCATCGGTTCGACCCTCTCCTGACGTGAGCGCGCCCCGTCGCGGGAGCGCTGCGGTTCGGCGGGCTATTGTAGCAGGATAGGGAACTGTGCCCAGACAAAAAGCGTTCACCAACGCTATCTCAACGGAACATTAACGATCTTTAATTGAAATCCAAAACGTTTTGGAGTACCCTAAAGATAAGCTGAAAACGTTTTGGAAGCGCAAAAACGGTTATTTCTTGATGCATGTCACACTTAAGACCATTGCGGAAGAGGCGGGGGTTTCGATCACGACCGTTTCGCGAGCCTTGGCCGGTTATGGGGACGTGAACGAACAAACGCGCCGCCGCATTATCGAAATCGCCGAGCGCTTGGGCTATCAGCCCAATTTGGCGGCCCGCCATCTCCGCAGCAAGCGCACTTACACGATCGGCATGGTCATCCCGCGCACCGCCCATTATTCCGACCCGTTCTTCATGGAGCTGGTGGCTGGGGTCGGCAAGCAGGCTTCCGAACACGGCTACGACTTGTTACTTTCGGCGCAGATGCAAGGCGAAGAAGAGCTAAGCGCGTATCGGAGAATGGTGGCAGGGGGGCGCGTGGACGGGATGATTGTGGCGCGTGTGTTGTGGCAAGACCCGCGCATCGCCTACTTGCGCCAGGTCTATCATCCTTTTGTGGCTTTTGGGCGCACCGAAGACCCCGCCCACCCCTATATTGACGTGGACGGGGCCGAGGGCATGTATCAATTGGTGGCGCACCTGGTCGAATACGGCCACGAACGCATCGCCCTGATCCAATCTCCGCGCGAGTTGGCCTTCACAGCAGACCGCTGCGGAGGCTATCGGCGCGGGCTGGAGGCTTTCGACCTGCCCTACCGCGAGGAATACGTGATACAAGGCAACCTCACGCGCCATAGCGGGCGGCTCGCGGCGGAAAAGCTGCTGGCGTTGCCCACTCCGCCGAGCGCCATCATTGCCTGCAATGACCTGATGGCGCTCGGCGCCAGCGAGGCTGTCCATGCGCGCGGTTTGCGCGTGGGGCGAGATGTGGCGATTGCCGGCTTTGACGACATTCCGGAAGCTACCACAGCCACCCCGCCCCTCACCACCGTGCGCCAACCGATTTACGGCATCGGGCATCGGCTGGTGGATATGTTGGTGCGCCTGATGCAACATGAAGAAGTGGACAATACCCAGGTTCTTTTGCAACCGGAACTGGTTATCCGCGCTTCGAGTGGAACTCCGCCGACGCGCTAAACGCGGCCAAAAGGAGGTGATGTGTATCGAAGGAGCAAGCTCATTGGTAACGCCACGTATCACGAAGGACTCTCGTGCGTCGTAAAGCAGTTGTAGAAATACTAGGAGAAATAAGCCATGTCGTTTAGAAAACTTACACCTTTCGTGCTCCTGCTTGTCGTCTCCATGCTGATCGGCGTGGCGGGCGTTTCCGCCCAGGGCGGCAAAGTGACCTTTTTCTCCACGCAGTTTAACGTGGTGGAAGAGGCCGAAAAATTCCGCGACATTCTGGCCGACTTTGACGGGGAAGTGGACTTCGTGCCCTCCGAAGAGCAAGCGGTCTTTGACACGCTGAGCGCAGAAGCGGGCCAAGAAGTCGGCTCGGTGGACGTGGTCGGCGCGCTGCACGGCACGTTCCCCACGCTGGTGAAGGAAGACGTGCTCTTTGACCTCAGCGGTTTGCTTGAAGAGATCGAGTCCGAATACGACATCGCCGATGCGTTTGTCGAACTCGGCAAGATGGGCACGACCGACTACCAATACTACATCCCCTGGATGCAGGCCACCTACATCATGGCGGCCAACAAAGACGCGCTGCAATATCTGCCGGAAGGCGCAGACATCAACGCGCTGACCTGGGAAGAGCTGGCGCAATGGGCCAAGAACATGCAAGAAGCCACCGGCGAACCGAAGCTCGGCTTCCCTGTGGACGGGCTGTGGCATCGCTTCTTGGAAGGCTACCTGTATCCTTCCTTCACGGGCGGGATGGTGACCGGCTTCAAGAGCGACGAAGCGGTGGCTATGTTTGAGTTCTTCCGTGACGAGATTTGGCCCTACGTCAACCCGCAATCCATCACCTACTCCTTCATGCAAGAACCGCTGCTCAGCGGCGAGGTGTGGGTTGCCTTTGACCACACCGCCCGCCTGAAGGACGCCTTCGACCAACAACCGGATCAGTTCGTGGCCTTCCCAGCCCCCGCCGGACCGAAGGGGCGCGGCTTTATGCCGGTGGTGGTTGGCTTGGGTGTGCCCGCCAACGCTCCGAACCCGGACGGCGCGGTTGAGTTGGTCAAGTACCTGCTCATGCCCGAAACGCAAGGCGCAGTGCTGCAGAACTTGGGCTTCTTCCCGGTGGTCGCAGGCGTGAACACCGAAGACCTGCCCGCCGGCATCGCCATTGAGGCGGAAGCGGTCGGCGCGCAAGCCGCCGCCGAAGACGCGCTACCGGCGTTGTTGCCGGTTGGCCTGGGTGACCAGGGCGGCGCGTTCAACGAAATCTACAAGTCCGCTGCTAACCGCATCTTGCTGGACGGCGAGGATATCCCGACCGTGTTGGCCGAGGAAGCCGCCAATTTGCAAGCGCTGCTCGACGACACCGGCGCCCCCTGCTGGCCGCCGGATGCCCCGAGCGAAGGTGCGTGCCAGGTGCAGTAAACGGCTGAGTACCGTTTGACCTAGCTTGACAATGGGGGAGATCGGCGCTACGGCTGGTTTCCCCCTTCTGTATATTCCCCGGGGCGCGCGCCGACGGGCAGCCGCGCACGCAGGTTGACACCCCACATATGGCATAATGCATATATAAGCGCGGGGTGTGCGTCGTCCTCCCTATGAAGCACGCGGAGGTTTTTTATGAGCCGTTTAAGGAAAGTCAACTGGGCGCCGTACTTATTGATTTTGCCCTCGTTTCTCTACTTGCTGGCGTTTTTCGGCTGGCCGATGATCCGCTCTTTGCAACTGGCCGTGCAACGAGATAGCCAAATCCTGCCGATCTACGCCGAGCCGAACCAAGAAAGTGTTGTGGTTGGCAAGCTGGAACGCGGCACGTTTGTGACCGTGCTAGACGTGATCCGCGAAGAGAAAAGCGGCGCAGCCGGTGGCTTGCTCAGCCGCCCGCAATTCTGGCTGAAGGTCAGCGGGCTGACGCCGGACGGTGACGAGGTAGTCGGTTGGGCCGAGCGCGGCAACGTCTTTGTGCAAGACGCCAGCCGTTCGGACACGGGCGAAGTGGTGGAAAAAGAGGTGCCGGTTTACGCCGAGCCGAACGGCCAAAGCGAGGTGCTGGGCACGTTGCCACGCGGCGCCGACGTGAAGATCGTCAGTTGGTCAGAACAAGGCGCGCGGGTGGAAGCCGAAGGCTTGCTCAGCAAACCCGCGCAGTGGATCGAGGTGCGCGCGACGGACGCGGACGGCAACGCAATCAGCGGTTGGGTGCAACGCGGCCCGGTGTTCGTGGAAGACGCGACCATCTCGGCGCGGGGGCGCGTTGCCAGCGGTGAGGGTGCGCGCGAGTGGACACTGGACTACATCAAACGCATGGTGCGCGACCGCAACTTCAAAAAAGCGCTCACCACCACGCTTATCCTGATCGTGCTGATTTTGCCGCTTCAGTTCACCTTAGCAATTGTCATGGCGTTGGTGTTGCAAGCACGCCCGCGTTTTACCACGCTGTTTCTCTATATCTACTCGATCCCGCTTGGTATCTCGGACTTGGCCGCCGGCCTGGTTTGGTATTCCATCTTCACCCAAAAAGGCTTCCTGAACTCGTTTTTGCAAGAGCTAGGGTTGATCGACAAGCCCTTTATCTTCATCTCCAACGAGCACAAGCACTGGATTATCGTTGCGATTGTGTTGGCGGAAGTGTGGCGCGCCACCTCGATTGTGATGGTGATCGTGGTCTCCGGTCTGCAAGCGATCCCGCTGGAGCTGCTGGAGTCTGCCGAGCTTTTCGGCGCGAATTTGCGCCAACGGCTTTGGCACGTCATCTTGCCGTTGCTCAAGCCGAGCTTGCAAGTGGCGCTGATCTTGCGCACGATCCTTGCTTTTCAGGTCTTCGCGGTGGTCGTGGCGATCTCCGGCGGCGAGGTGGTAACCGTGCTCGCCAACGAGACGTATCGCTGGTACGACATCGGCGGCTATAACAACCCGCACGTGGCGGCGGCTTACGCGGGCTTCATCATGCTGATCTCGTTGAGCGTGGCCGTGATCTACTTGCGCACCGTGCGCAGCCAGGAAGAGAAGGTAGCCAAACCATGACCGCAGGAACACAAACCCAAACTTATGTGCTTGACAAGGCTTCTAAACGGGCGTGGCGACGCCGCCAATTGCGGCGGGCGGGCGTGCATGTGTTGGCGGTGCTGATCGCGCTGTGGATTTTGATCCCGATCTGGCTGATCGCAACGATGGCCTTCAGCACGCCGCAAGACGTGCGCGCCTATCCTAAGCAGATCGCGCCGACGCCGCTTTCTACGGACACGATGGAGTTTTTCCTCAACGCGGAGGGCATCTTGCCCGCCACGCGCAACAGTATCATGGTGGCGCTAATCACGTTGGTGCTCTCGACGGCTATTTCCGCGCCGACCGGCTACGCGATCTCGCGCTATCTTTTCCCGGGGCGCGACGCTTTTCGCCTGGGCATCCTGGCGGTGCGCGCCTTCCCTATTGTGATC
>JALSSH010000173.1 GCA_026984385.1 Ardenticatenia bacterium
CACACGTCCGGCCTGGAGTGTGCTTTTTCTGGGGGCGCTGGTGGTGGCGGGGTTGTTGGTTTCGCCGTTGTGGTTGCCGCTCCTGCGCGACTATATCGAAGTGGAGCAAAACGTGCTCCCCTTCCCCGACGCCTTTTATGAGCTGCCGCCGGACGCCCAAGACGCCTATTTGGACCTTTACGCCACCAGCCAACAAATGGCGATTGACTTGGTCGCCGCACGGCTGAGCGAGGACGTGGACATCGAAGAGCCGAACTTGCCCGCCATTGACCCGAACCCGCAGATCGTCAAAGAGCTGTTGAGCGGGAATTTTGTGCGGCTGGACGCGATGCGCTACGCCAGCGGCACGGCCAGCATCTACAAACTTTCGGACGGGCGAACCATTGTGCGGCTGGAGAACCTGGAGGCGCTCAACGGACCGGAGATGCACGTTTTGCTCACCGCACACCCGCAACCCAAAACCCAAGAGGAACTCGACCAAGTGGCGCAATATCAAATTGACCTGGGCGCGCTGAAGGGCAATCTGGGCAACCAAAACTATGAGATCACCGACCCGGCCTTCAACGTGGAAAATTATACCAACGGAAGCGTGGTGCTCTACTCGGCACGCTACGAGCTGATCTTTAGCTTCGCGCCGCTTTCTCCGCCGCAAGAACAAGCCGCGCCCTGAGCTTGGGCAACGGCGCGGCAAGCACAAATCCTCACGGGGACGAAAGGGGCATTTGCAGCGGCGCGTAACGCTGTGCGACGACGCGCTGCCCTTCGGCGCTTTGCAGCCAGGCAAACCAGTCGTAGTAAAAGCTATTCGGCTCGGGAGGGCGCACGCCCACAATCCATAGCGGCGCGCGGAGCGGGTACGTGCCGTTGCTCACCGCTTGCGGCGTGGGGAGCAGAGGAGCGTCGGCGGCGCTACGCTGTAAGGGCACGGCGCGCACGCCTTCGTCCACATAGGCCATGCTGACATAGCCAACCGCGCCCGGGGTGTTGCGCACGATCGCCAACATATCCTCGCTGGAAAGCGCCAAACGCGCCCCCCAAGTGATCCGCGCCTCACCCATCACCTGCGCCTCGAAGTTGTGGCGCGTGCCGGAGCCTTTCTCGCGGCTGACCACCGTCACGGCCAACGACGGCCCGCCGACTTCGTCCCAGGATTGGATTTGCCCCTGGAAAAGCCGCCGCAACTGCGCCAGCGTCAGCGCGGGCACGTCGTTCGACGTATGTACCACGACCGCGATCCCGTCCCAGCCCAGCGGCGCAACCCACAAACTGCCCGCAGACGAAACGTAGCCGGTCAGCGCAAAAGGCACGTCGCCTTCCAACAGGCGCTGTTGCACAGTCGCCCAGTTCGGCACGACGCTTTCCACCACCGGCAAGGTGTGCGCGGGACGGTAAGCGGCCAGGGCGTCTTGCAACAGCGGAGCGGCGGCGGTGGTCGCCCACAAGCGCACATGCACCACTTGGGGGGTGACCGTCGGGGTGAAGATCGGCCCGCGACAACTTGCCAGCGCCAACCCCAGGATCACGAGGGTACGCTTAGCCCCCTTCATCCACCTCCCTTTAGAAGAGGAAGACGCCTAGCAGGCTCAACGTGCCCAGGGCTGCGCAATACGCCGCGAAACCGTATAAGCGCCAACGTTGCAAAAGGCGCATCAAGAACCAGATACACACAAAGCCCGTGCCTGCCGCCGCCACAAAGCCGACCGCCAAAGGGGTCATATCCGCACGGGCCAGCGTTTCCGCGCCGCTGAGCACGTCCAGCGTCTGTTTGGCCCCCGCCCCCAAGATGATTGGGGTTGCCAACAAGAAGCTAAAACGCGCCGCCTGCGGACGCGAAAGCCCGCGCGCCATGCCCATCGCGATCGTGCTGCCGGAGCGCGAAATGCCCGGGAAAATGGCGAAGGCTTGAGCCAGCCCCACCGCCAGCGCGTCTCGCCAAGCCAGTTCGCGCAAGGTGCGCTCGGCGGTATAAACGCGCTCGCTCCACACCAGCAGGCCCGCCGTCACCAAAAGGAACAGCGAGACGGTCAGCGGAGAGGCAAAGGCTTGTTCAAACACGCTTTCCAACAACGCCCCCGCCAAAGCGGCGGGCAGAGTGCCCAAAACAATGAGCCAAAGTAAGCGTGCTTCAGGGTCTTGAAGAAAAGAGCGGTTGCGCAGCGCGCCCAGGCCTGCACGGAAAAGAGCCAGCCAGTCGCGCCAAAAATACATCAGCACGGCCACCAACGTCCCCATGTGCACCGTCACGTCAAAAAGCAACGGCGGCGCCCCCCAACCTAACCACCAGGGCACAAGCACCAGATGACCGGAGCTAGAGATCGGCAGAAATTCGGTCGCCCCTTGCAAAAATCCTAAAAACAGCGCTTTGAGCACGTCCAAACGGTACGCCCTTTCGTTGTCAAATGCCGTTCACCAAAAAACGTTCAGGGGCTGAGCAAGGGGAACAAATGCCCCTCTGGGTTTCTATCGTGGCGAAGACGCGGTCTTCGCCTCAGGAGATGGCCGCGCGGGGTTCTGGTGCGCCCCCCCCCCCCGCAAATGCGCGCTCCGCTCAGGCCGAAGGGAGCGGAATAGCGGCGGCTTCACGGTGCGCAGCCACCGGCTGATAGCGCGCCAAAAATGCGGCGGCGTAGTCCGTAAAGCGCCCTTCCAAAATCGCGGCGCGCATCTCTCGCATCAACGTTAGCAGCATGTGCAAGTTATGCACGCTGAGCAAATAGTGCCCCAAAATCTCGGACGCTTTGACCAGGTGGCGCACATAGGCGCGCGAAAAATGCGTGCAAGCGTAGCATGTGCAGCCTTCCTCGATCGGGCGCGGGTCGGCGGCGTATTGCTGATTGCGCATATTGATCCGCCCGTCGCGGGTCAGCGCCGCGCCGTTGCGCGCGATGCGCGTGGGCAGCACGCAGTCGAAAATATCCACGCCGCGCGCCACCGCGTGCACCAAATCTTCCGGACTGCCCACGCCCATCAGATAGCGGGGGCGGCCCTGGGGTAGATGCGGCGTGGTGCGCTCCAACGTGGCGGCCATTTCCGCTTTGGTCTCGCCGACCGCCAGCCCGCCGATAGCGTACCCGGGCAGGTCAAAACTCGTCACAAAGCGCGCGGACTGCTCGCGCAAGTCCGGGAAGATGCCGCCCTGCACGATGCCGAAAAGCGCCTGACGACTCGGGTCGCCGCTGCGGGCGTGTTCTTCCACCGAACGCGCCAGCCAAGCGTGCGTGCGCTCCAGCGAGCCGACCACATATTCCCGATCGGTCGGGGGCGGGCACTCGTCAAAAGCCATAATGATATCCGCGCCGAGGTTGTGTTGGATGCGGATCGAAAGCTCGGGGGTGAAGCGATGTAACGAGCCGTCCAAATGGGCCTTGAAGGTCACGCCGTCCGCGTCCATTTTGCGCATTTCGGTCAAG
>JALSSH010000174.1 GCA_026984385.1 Ardenticatenia bacterium
CGTTTCGTAGTTATATGTCGCCATCGAGAGCTTGCGGCGGCCCAGCAACACTTGGAAAACGTCGAACACGCGCAGCGCGTCCAGCGTGCGGAAGACCAGCGCCACCACAATCGTCGGGCGCAACAGCGGCAAAGTGATCGCAAAGAATTGGCGCACCTTCGAAGCGCCGTCTACTGCTGCCGCTTCGTAGAGGTCTTTGGGGATCAGTTGCAGACCGGCCAGCAACAACAAAGCCATGAAGGGGGCCGTTTTCCACACGTCCACCATAATCAGCGCGTTGAGCTGCAAGTTGGCGCTGGAAAGCCACGCCTTCGATTCGTGGATCAGGCCGAAGTCTAGCAGGATTTTGTTGATGATGCCGGACTGGTTGTCCCGTAACATGATCTCCCACAAGCGCGCCGAAACCACCGTCGGGATAGCCCAGGGCGCGAGCATCGCCATCCGCATCAGGCCACGCCCGGGAAACTTGGAGTTCACCACCATCGCGATAAAAAGCCCCAAGACCAGCTCCAACACTACAGAGACGACCGTAAAGTGCAACGTGTTAATAATGCTCTGCACAAAGTCGGCATCCGTGCCGCTGATCGTCAGCCCGCGCCCGTTGTGCAAGTTGATCGTGGTCACCGGTCGGTAGCCTTCGCGGAGCAGATCGCGGTCGATCAGTTGCCATTTGAGGTTGCCGTCTTTGTCGGTTTGGCATTCGCCGCTGTCTTTGTCTTGGCGGCACTCGACCACGTCGGCGCGCACGCCGAGCAAATGCGCGTAATTGTCCAAGCCGACAAAGTGCACTTTCTCCGTGCCGGCAAAGCGTTTGTCCGTCAGGCTGGTGATAAACGTTTCTTCCAGCGGGCGGGCGGCCACAAAGATCAACACAATCAGTGTGGGGATAAGCAAGTTCCAGGCCATGCGCGTATCACGTGCAGAAAGCACCTCTTGCCCCTCAAAAATCACGTGCACCACACGGCTCAGCCACGCCAGCGCCATCCCGAGTATGAACAGGGCCAACACAAACGGCAGTGCCGCGAGCAGCCCCTCGCCAACGTTGAAAGATTCACCCCCGAGCAATGTTTCGCTTTTGCCGCCGAGCATAAACGCCCGAACGCCCCAAAAGACAACCGCGACATTGATCCAAACGAGCGCCACCTGTGCCCAGCGCGCTGATGACACGGAGCGTTGGCGCAATTTGCGCCCCAGCCGAATCAGCAGCCAGCCGATCACAACCGTTAAGATCGGGGTGATGATGCCGAAGCTATCTAGAAACGCCAAAATGAGCGAGCCTTCCCCGCGCGTGGCGGCTTGGATGGCGGCGTCGCTGTTGATGCTGACAAAAAGCAAGCCGAAGGCCGCCAGCCCCAGCAAGATAAACAGGCCGCTGATCAACTCGATGCCGACGGCTTCGATATCGGTGGGCCGCCGCTGTTGATCTGTCATTCGGAGCGAGGGGGCTGGGGGGTCATCAAGCGGATGTGTGCCTCTACCTGACATAAAAAGCCTCCCTGGAAGATGGACTTTTTAGCGAGAAAAATCGCATGGCTCAAGCTCGTTGGGCAAGCCCTCACCCTAATATAAAGTCTGGGGGCAGGAATGCTGCCCCCAAACGCTCTCTTCTATTCGGTAGGTCGTGCCTACCCACAAACTGCGGTTATTGCGCCATCAGATCCGCGAGGTCCAGCTCCAAAAGCTCCATCGCGGTGGCCGCGTCTTGCTCGCCGGTCAAGATGCTGTGCACGGCGGTGAAGTACGCCACCGAAACCTCGTTGTAGTGCGGGGCAGAGATGGTGGACGGACGCGCCACGGTGTTGATAAACACATCGTACAGGCTGCCGAAGAACGGCACGGCTTCCAACACGTCCGGGTCTTCGTAGAGCGACATAATGGTCGGGTTGTACGAGCCGACGATGGCGCGGCGCTTTTGCTCGTCATAGCTGGTCATATAGACCGCCACAGCCGCCGCCGCGTCCGGATGCTCGGAGTAGCGGGAAACGGCCAGTTGCCAGCCGCCCAGGGTGGCCGCGCTGTGGCCGGTGGCGCCGGCGGGCAGCGGGGCGACGTCAAACAGGCCCTTGATCGGGCTGTCGTCGGCGTTGCCCAAGCTGTAGGCATAGGGCCAGTTGCGCATAAAAGCAGCGTTGCCGGCTTGCCAGACGTTGCGGGCGTCTTCCTCAGCGTAGCTGGTCACGCCGTCGGGGCTGATCGTGCCGACCCAGCTTGCCGCGCGCTCAAAGGCGCGGATCGTGCCTTCGTTGTTGACCTCGATCTCGCCGGTTTCGGGGTTGATAATCTGCGTGTCGCTTTCGGAATATTCCCATTCCAGCGCGTCGCAGGTCAAGCCTTCGTAGGCGTTGCCTTGCCAGACAAAGCCCCAAAACTCATCGTTGCCCTCGGCGCGTTCGCCGTCTTGGATCACCTGTGCCATTTCGGTCAGCTCGTCCCAAGTGGCGGGCGGCGCGTCGTAGCCGTATTTTTCCAGCAAGTCGGTGCGATAGTAAAGCAGCCCGGCGTCGGTGAACCAGGGGATGCCGACCAGCTTACCGTCCACCGTGTTGTTTTGGATGATGGCGGGGAAGTGTGCGGCGACTTCCTCGTCGGTCAAGTAGGGGCGGAGGTCGATCAAGTGTTCGGCCAGGTCGCCGGGCCAGATCACGTCAATTTGGAAAACGTCCACGTCGGGGCTTTCGGCCTCAAAGAGCTGCAAGTACAGCCCCAAGCGGTCTTGCACCATATCGGGCGTTTCCAGCACGTTGACGGTGATATTGGGGCAAGCCTCCATAAAGGCTTCGGCGGCTTCTTGAGCCAATTGCAGCTCAATACCAACCGCGCCCGCTGCGACAACGACCGTCGCTTCTTCGTCCGTAAAGCATTTGATTCCACCGTCGTCCTGAGCGCTGATGCGTGCCGTCGGCACGATCGAAACGACGAGCGCCAACACAAGAAGAAAAGCAGCAAATTTACGCATGGGGTTTGATTTCCTTTCTGAAACAACTAAAAACCTTGAGTGAGCAGCAAAGCGTATTAAAACGTCGCTATCCGGTGAGGGGCTTTCCTCCTTCCCATTGATCTTGGAACGCATAGTACGAGGCGAAAAAACGGAAGTAAACCGATTTTAGTCGCATTTATGGTACTACATTTTACAGGCACGGGCAAATTTCTTCTCGGCTCGCGCGTGCGTTTCCCATTAGGAGGGGTCAACGCCCGAACGCACGCAGGCCTTCCCCTGCCCTTGTCGCATAGAGTGCGGCGGGGGCAAAGAGCGCTCGCGCCCCTCGCGGGGTGTGGAACAGCGCCCCACCATAACCGAGCAAAACATGGCGCGGGGGCGCGCAATGCGCTAAGCTGGGCGTAGAGAGACTATCCACACACCGCACACGGAGCACGCTATGAGCACGCCCAC
>JALSSH010000175.1 GCA_026984385.1 Ardenticatenia bacterium
CCCTGGCGTTTCGCGGTGGTGACGAGCGCAGAGCGGCGGGCGGCGCTGGCGCACGCGATGGGCGAACGCTTCCGCGCCGATCTGTTGGCTGAGGGGCTGGCGGAGGACGCGATCGAGGCGCAGCTCGCGCGCTCTTATGCGCGGTTGAGCGAAGCGCCCGCGTTGATCGTATTTTTCTTGAGCACAACGGATATGGACACGCACACCAACGCACAGCGTCAACAGGGCGAGCACCTTATGGCTGTGCAAAGCGTGGCGCTGGCCGTGCAAAATCTGCTGCTGGCCGCGCACGCGGAGGGATTAGGAGCGTGTTGGGTTTGCGCGCCGCTTTTTGCGCCGCAAGAGGTGCGGCGCGCGCTGGATGTGCCGCAGGAATGGGTCGCGCAAGGGCTGGTCACGCTCGGTTATCCGGCGGAGCACCCCACCCGTTCGCGGGACCCTATCGAGGCAAAAACACGATGGTACACGTAACCGAAAGCCGTGTCGTGGCGCTGGCCGGTGGTGTCGGCGGGGCGAAGTTGGCGTATGGACTGGCGCAATGCGTGCCTTCCGAACGCCTAACCGTCATCGGCAACGTGGCGGACGACTTCACGCTTTACGGGCTGCACATTTCCCCCGATCTGGATACGGTCATGTACACGTTGGCCGGTCTTGCCAACCCGAAGACAGGTTGGGGGCTGGCCGGTGATAGCTGGCAGATGCTGGATATGCTCACCCGCTACGGCGAGCAACCCTGGTTTCGGCTGGGCGACCGCGACCTGGCGACGCACCTTTTGCGCACGCAATGGCTGGCGGCGGGCCTTTCCTTGACCGAGGTCACCGCGCGGCTGGCCGAAGCGTTGGGGATGCCCGGGCGGTTGCTGCCCGTTACCGACGAGCCGGTGCGCACAATGGTTGAGACGGTAGAGCACGGCACGCTCGGATTTCAGGAATATTTCGTGCGCCACCGTTGGCAACCGACCGTGCGACAGGTATGGTATCAGGGAGCGGGCGACGCGCGCGCCACCGACGCGGCATTGAGCGCGCTCCGTGCGGCGGATGTGATCGTCTTTTGCCCATCTAACCCCGTGCTTTCCATCGAGCCGATCTTGGCCGTGCCCGGGGTGCGACAAGCGCTACAAGCGCGGCGCGGCGTGTGTGTGGCGGTCAGCCCCTTTGTGGGCGGCAAAGCGGTGAAGGGGCCTGCGGACAAGCTGATGGGTGAGCTGGGGTTGGGCATCACGCCGCCCGATCTGATACGCTATTATGTGGGCCTGATCGACGGGCTGGTGATCGACGAAGCGGATCGCGCGTTGGCGGGAGAGTGTGCCGTGCCGGTTTTGGTGACGCCAACGCTGATGCGCAGCGACGCCGATAAAGTCCATTTAGCCGAAAAAGTATTACACTGGGTGGAGGGATTACACGGATGAACGTTTGGGCGATTGTGCCGGTCAAACCTTTAGCACGCGCCAAAAGTCGTCTTTCTGAGGCCTTGCTGCCGGAGGATCGCGCGGAACTCGCCGCCCGTTTGTTGCGGCGAACGGTGCGCCTGTTGGTCGAAGAGCCGACGGTGCAAGGCGTGTTGGTGATCAGCCGCGATTCGCAAGCGCTGGCGATGGTGCGAGAGCTGGACGCGCAAACTGTGCAAGAAAGCGGCACGCCTGAACTCAACAACGCGCTACAACGAGCTACCCAAGTGCTCTGGATGAAGGGCGCTTCGGCGGCGCTGGTCGTGCCCGCCGACTTGCCTTTGTTGGAGCGCGCGGACATCCGTAAAGTCGTTGACCTGGGGCACTATCTCAACTCGGTTGTGGTCGCGCCGGACCGTCACGAAAACGGCACCAACCTGATGCTGATGCACCCGCCCGGGGTCATCAACTATGCTTATGGTGAGGGGAGCTTTTTGCGGCATCAGCGCTTGGCGAGAGAAGCAGGCGCAGACGTGTTGATCTACCGTTCGGAGCGTGTGGCGCTGGATTTGGACACACCGGACGATTTGCGCGTCTATTTGGGGCTGGCGCAGCGGCTGGACGTGCCGATCATCGAGCCGCTGGCTTCCGACGAAATAACGTTCGCTGGCGATGCGTGTTTTGGCTATGACCTGTAAAGTATAGGCTGAGTATCGGTTTGGGAATTTGCTTGTTTTTTGGGAGGTTTGAACATGGCCGATCGGGTAGCAATCTATTTGCAAGACGCGCACCCCTTGCGGGATGCGATTGGGTACGTACAGTACGCGGAAGAACGGGGCTTTGAGGCAGTATGGCAGGCAGAAAGCCGCTTGGTGCGCGACGCTATCGTGCCGATGGCCGCGTATGCCGCCACCACCGAGCGGATCAAGATCGGCTCCGGCGTGGTCAACAACTGGACGCGCAACGCCGCGCTGACCGCCGCCACGTTCCTCACGCTGGATGACTTAGCGCCGGATCGCATCATTTTGGGCATCGGCGCGTGGTGGGACCCGCTGGCGAAGAACGTGGGCATCAACCGCCGCAAGCCGCTTTTGGCGATGCGCGAGCATGTCACGGTGGTGCGGGACTTGTTGGCGATGAAGCACGTGACTTTTCACGGCGAATTTGTGCACATGGACGGCGTGGAGCTGGATATCGTGCACGGGCGACGCGAACCGCGCAATGTGCCGATTTACATCGGTGCGACGGGGCCGAAGATGTTGGCGCTGGCCGGCGAGATCGCCGACGGGGTGCTGCTCAACTATTTGGTTTCGCCGGAATACAACGTGCGGGCGCTGGAACAGATCGAGAAGGGCGCCAAGCTTTCCGGACGCACGATTGAGGAGATTGACCGCCCGCAACTGGTGGTGTGCTCGGTGGATAGCGACCGCAAAAAGGCGCTGGACGGCGCGCGCAAGCTGGTGACGCAATATTTGGGGCAACAGCCGCACATTATGAAGGCCAGCGGCGTGAGCGAAGAACTGCTCGACGAAATCCACCAAGTGCTCACCTGGCCCGCCACCGAAGAGCAGATCGAGCGCGCGATGGAGCTTGTGCCGGACGACGTGGTGCAGCTGATCACTGCCTCCGGCACGCCGGACGAAGTGCGCGCCAAGGTGCGCGAGTATGTGGCGGCAGGCTGCACGTGCCCGGTGCTTTATCCGCTGGGGCCGGACGTGCGGCTGATGATCGACACGTTCGCCAACGGCTACTCGGCGTAGGGAGCGAGACGCAAGCCATGAGTGAATCTTCGCGCGCTGAAGGCAGGCACGACCCCCAACCGAGTTCGCGGTGCTGTTTTGTTTGCGGGGTAGCCAACACAGGCGGATTGCATCTCCACTTTTTCAACGACGGCCATCACCGTTGCCTGACGCGGGTCACGTTGGACGGGCGTTTCCAGAGCTACCCGGGTATTGTGCACGGCGGCATCCTGGCGACCATCTTGGACGAAACGATGGGGCGC
>JALSSH010000176.1 GCA_026984385.1 Ardenticatenia bacterium
GTCATCATCGCGGACCCAAAGCAAGGTGTCGAAGTTAGCGTTTTTGTAGTAGATGAAGGCGGCGTCTTCATAGGGTGGGCCATGCCAAGCATACGGCGGATTGTAAGCGCTCAGCAAAAAGGCCTGCGGTTGCCAAGCGTGCACGTCGCTTTGAGGCTGTTCAGGGGGAAGGTTGCGCTTTTCAACGGGGTGAGCCGTCGGCGTCGCCATGACGGTAAGCGCTGAGCCGAGCCACAACACCAACGCCACAAATGCCCCCAGTAGATAGTTCCACCGCTTGTGTTTCACCGACCTTTGCTCCTTGTTTTCCCCAGTCTATAACACGTTCCAGGAAGAAGAAAGCCTCCGAAAGAAAATCAACCCGGCACGGAGCAGCGCGCCCCCACAAAAAAACGGGTGAGCTTGGCAGCCCACCCGTCTCCTATGCCGCGCTCAGCGCCGCTTAGCGGTCACCGGAAAGCCCCAACAAGCCCGTTCGCAAATTGGGCTGGCGCGATTTCTCCTCGTCTTTGCCGAAACGGATCACGTCGCCGGAGTCGGTGATCGCTTCCACCGCCAGCCCCAGGCTTTGCAGCTCTTTGACCAGCACACGGAAGCTCGCGGGCACGCCCGGCTCTTCGATCGGCTCGCCTTTGACGATCGCCTCGTAGGTCTTCACGCGCCCTTGCACATCGTCAGATTTGACGGTGAGCATTTCTTGGAGCGTGTAGGCCGCGCCGTAGGCTTCCAACGCCCAGACTTCCATCTCGCCGAAGCGTTGCCCGCCAAATTGCGCCTTGCCGCCGAGTGGCTGTTGGGTCACCAAGCTGTAAGGGCCGGTTGAACGCGCGTGCACCTTATCTTCCACCAGGTGCGCCAGCTTGAGCATGTGGATGATGCCCACCGTCACCGGCTGGTCGAAAGGCTCGCCCGTCTTGCCGTCGTAAAGGCGGTGCTTGCCGTAAAGCGGGATCGGCTCGTCATAGCGCAACGAAACACGGCGCGCCAGTTCGCGCAGCTCGTCCTCGCTCATCCCTTGCGGTGGGCGTTCTCCGCTGACATGTTCGAGCCACAGCTCCAACGTGGCGATACGGGCGTTGGTGTCGCGGCGCTCGCGCTCGTTGACCGAAACGCCGGTAAAGGAAAAGGCGAGCATATCTTCCGGAGCGTAGCCGTGTTCCTTCAGCCACTCACGCAACACCGCACGCCGCGCGTAAATGTGGTCCAACGCCAAACGTTCCGGATCGTACTGGCCGCTTTGCCCCAGCCAAGCGTCAATGTACAGGCGGCGGGCCTCGCCGTCATCGTCCAGATATTCGGTATCGTATTCTTGCTCTTCCAGCCACTGCCAAGCGCGCTCGGTCACTTCGCGCCAAGCCAAGTCGATCATCCAGGCGCGCCCCAATTCTGCCTCGATCTCGGCTTCGTCTGCGCCGTCAAAAACCGGCGTGATTGCGCGGAAGCCCAAGCGGTCAGCCGCCCAGCCCAAATGCGTTTCCAGCACTTGGCCGATGTTCATACGCCCGGGCACGCCCAACGGGTTGAGGATGATCTCGATCGGCGTGCCATCTTCCATAAAGGGCATGTCTTCTATCGGCACGACCTGGGAGATCACGCCCTTGTTGCCGTGCCGACCGGCCATCTTGTCGCCCTGGTTGAGCTTGCGCTTTTGCGCCACGCTGACGCGCACCATCTTTTCTACGCCGGCGGGCAAGTCGCGGTGTTCTTCCCGTGTGAAGACCTTCACGTCCACCACTTTACCCTTTTCGCCGTGCGGCAAGCGCAACGAAGTATCCTTCACTTCGCGCGCCTTTTCGCCGAAGATCGCGCGCAGCAACTTTTCTTCCGGGCTGAGTTCCTTTTCGCCCTTGGGCGTGATCTTGCCGACCAAAATATCGTTAGGGCCGACCTCCGCGCCCACGCGGATAATGCCGTGTTCGTCCAAGTCCTTGAGCGCGTCATCGCCCACGTTGGGGATGTCGTAGGTGATCTCTTCCGGCCCGAGCTTGGTGTCACGCGCCTCCACTTCGTGCTTTTCGATGTGAATGGAGGTGAACTTGTCCTGGCGCACCAACGCCTCGCTGATCAGCAAAGCGTCCTCATAGTTGCCGCCCTCCCACGAAAGGAACGCCCCCAACACGTCGTGCCCCAAAGCCAGCTCACCGTAAACCGTCGAGGAGCTGTCGGCGATCACGTCGCCTTTGTGCACAAATTGCCCCTTGAAAACCACCGGACGCTGGTCAATGCAGGTGGACTGGTTGGAGCGGTTGTACTTGCGCAAACGGTACTCGTGCACGCCGTCCGGCACGCCGTCTTCCTGGTTGCGGAAGCGTTTACGCTTTTCCTCGTCGCGCACCAAAACCCGAATGCGCCCACCCTGCACCGAGATCACTTCGCCGTCTTCTTGGGCGACCACCACTTGGCCGGAATCGTAAGCCGCTTGGCGCTCCACCCCCGTACCCACAATCGGGATATCCGGTCGGAGCAAAGGCACGGCTTGGCGCTGCATGTTCGAACCCATCAGCGCGCGGCTGGCGTCGTCGTGTTCCAAGAAGGGGATCAACGCAGCGGAAATGCCCACGATCTGGCGCGGGGCCACGTCCATATAGTCCACACGGTCACGCGAGACGATCAAAAAGCGCTGGTGATAGCGGGCGGAAATTTGCTCGTTGATAAACTGGTGGTTCTCGTCCAGCGGCGCGTTGGCCTGGGCGATGGTGTAGTGGTCTTCTTCGTCGGCGGAAAGGTAATGCACCTCGTCGCTGACAAAGCTCCGCACCGGCACGCTTTCCAACTTCAGCTTTGCCAAGCGTTTTTGCACAGCTTCATCAACGATCGTGCCCGCGATGAAGACGCTTTCGCCCGTCTTGGGGTCGAGAATGTCTTCCCGCAACACCCGCCCGAGCAAACGCTCATCGTCTACCGGCAGCTCACGGTAGACTTTGCGGTAAGGCGTTTCGATAAAGCCGTACTCATTGACACGCCCATAGCTCGCCAGACGCCCGATCAAGCCGATATTCGGCCCTTCCGGCGTCTCAATGGGGCAGATGCGCCCGTAGTGGCTGTGGTGCACATCGCGCACATCAAAGCCCGCGCGTTCGCGGCGCAAGCCGCCCGGCCCCAACGCTGAAAGGGTGCGCTTGTGCGTCAGTTCGGCCAGCGGGTTGGTCTGGTCCATAAACTGCGAGAGCTGGCTAGAGCCGAAGAACTCGCGCACGGCGGCCACCACCGGACGGATGTTGATCAGCGTCATGGGCGAAAGATTGTCCGTTTCACGGATGGACATACGCTCGCGCACCACGCGCTCCATACGGCGTAACCCGATCCGCAGCGCGTTTTGGATCAGCTCGCCGACGGTCTTCACACGGCGGTTGCCCAGGTGATCGATATCGTCCGGTTCTTCCAAC
>JALSSH010000177.1 GCA_026984385.1 Ardenticatenia bacterium
TTCACGGCGGGCAGGGTCTACGGTCAGGTTGCCGACGCGCAAAACGTCACTGGAAGCCGTAGAGCGGCGCGGCTCGGTGCGGCGCAAGATGGCCTTGACCCGTGCGACCAACTCACGGGGGTTAAAAGGTTTGGTCAGGTAATCGTCCGCGCCCAGTTCCAACCCCACGATTTTGTCAATGTCATCGTCGCGGGCGGTCAACATCAGGATCGGCACGTCGGACTCAGCACGCACCCGCTTACAAACCTCCCAGCCGTCCAGCTCCGGCAGCATCAGGTCCAGCACGACCAGCGCGGGCGCGTCTTGACGGATACGTTCGAGCGCGGTTAGACCGTCCCCTGCACTGATGACGCGAAAGCCGTCTTGCTGCAAGTACAAACTCGCCAGCTCGACAATATGCGGCTCGTCGTCCACAATCAGGATCAAGTCGTTGGGCATCGGGCGCTCCTTTCTGGGAACAGGTCATCGGGCGAGGCGCAAGATGGGAACGTGTGCGGTCGGGGGCGCTGGGGCGCGCCGCCCGCGCGCGCATTCGCGCGCGCACCCCACGCACGCGCTCACACGTCCACAACCATCGTATCATACGCAAAGCTCACCGCCAGCCCGTCCGCTGCCAAGCGCGCGCCGACCTCTTGCAAATCGTCATGGCTCAGCCCGTCAATTTCCTCAATGTGGGTCAAGATGGCGCGCTTGGGTCGCATCCGCCGCAGCATCTCCTGAGTTTGTCGGAACGTGGCTTCGCTGCGCAACACGGGATGCTCGGCGGGAATACGCCGCTCGCCGCTAAGTGGGTCGAACTCGGCCAGCCCCATCGGCAAAATCGCCACGTCCACTCCGTGCACAAAGTCCGGTGGCTGCCACTGATACAGCTCATCGGGCGCGATCAACAGCCGTTTGCCCCCATGCTCAAAAAGGAACGCATAGACGTAACGTTGCGCCACGCGGAACGGCGTAATGCGCACGCCGTTCCGTTCTACCGTCTGATCGTCTCGCAGTTCCACGATCTCTACCAGCCCAACCGAGGCCATGTACTCAAAATGCGCCCAAGAGCCGAGATACGAGCGGAAGTCCTCGGCCACTTGTTGGGGCAAGTAAATTCGCGTGCGGCGATGACGCGGCGGCCAGTGGACAAAATCGCCGTTGAGTGCCTCCCACACCCGCCGCCCCATCACGTGGTCCGGATGCCAGTGGGAATAGAAGCACGCCTCCACGCGCCCGATGCCCGCGCGGTCGAGCTGAAACTTGCTTTCCTCCGGCGTGTCAATCAGCACATCCGGCCCGTGCACAAAGACGCTCGGCCCCGTGCGGCTATAGGGCACGCCGCGCTCCCGCGCTTGGGCGCATATCCGACACGAACACCCCGGGCGCGGAATGGTCAGCGCGCCGCCCGTGCCCAAAAACTCAACGCGCATCGGCTCAGTCCGGCATCACGGCGACAGCTTCGATCTCCACCAAGCCGCCCAGCGGTAAGTCCTTCGCGGCAAAAGCCGCGCGCGCAGGCGGCTCGCTGGGGAAAAACGTGGCGTAAACTTCGTTCATCTCGCCGAAGGTCACCATATCCGCCAACAGCACGGTGACCTTGACCACATGCGCCATATCTGTGCCGGCGGCTTGCAAAATCGCGGCGATATTTTCCAGCGCCTGCTTGGTTTGCGCGGCGACCGTCTCGCCCGCAAACTCTTTGCTCCCGGGCAGCAACCCCAATTGGCCGGAGACGAACACGAAACCGTTGACCGCCACAGCCTGCGAGTACGGCCCGACGGCGGCGGGGGCGTTTTCCGTTGCGATGATGGTGCGAGTCATGCTCAGCTCCTTCTCAAGTAACGTGCGTGGCCTCAGTGGAGCAACGGCCACGTTTCCGGATGCATCAGGTCATACCACACGCGCAGCATCCCGCCCATATCCGGCAAGCGCGGCTGCGCCAAAAGCTCTTGAACCTTCATAAAGCGAATTTCGGTGATCTCGTCGTGATCCGCGTGCAGCTCGCCGCCAACCACCTTGCACTCAAAAGCCACGCCCACCCCGTGCACCACGTCCCCGTTGGGATACGTGGTGATCATGTCCTCACTATAGACGCCGATAATGCGCTGCGGTTGAACTTCCAAGCCGGTCTCTTCGCGCACTTCGCGGATCACGGCGGCAGTGGTCGTTTCGCCCAAGTCCGAATAGCCGCCCGGGATGTCAAAGATGCCATCGTCGGCACGCCGCGCGGCCAACACACGCCCCGCCTCATCACGGATCACGGCCATCACCCCGGGCAAAATAATCGGCGCGTGCCCCACGTGTTTGCGCAAAATCGGATAGTACGGCGTCAGAGGCTGGCGGGTGTAGATCGGTTCGAGCACGGCTTCGGTGGGGTGTTCCTGTGCGGCTTGCACCATCGCGCGATAGGCGGGCGGGAATTGCGGCAAGGCTTGCTCCACCGGCAGCCAAAAAACGTCGAGCGACTCCCGCGCGTCCGCCTGCAGCTCGCCGCCAACCGCGCGCGCCGTCACGCAAACCGTCCACTGTTGCACGCGGTCGCCGTTGGGATAGCGCAAGTTGTAGCGCGGATGGCTGAAAACGCCGACCAGTCGCTCCACTTTCACGTGCAAGCCGGTTTCCTCGTGCACCTCACGCACGGCACACGCGCGTATCCCCTCTCCGAACTCCAACGCGCCCCCGGGCACGCTCAGCCAGTCAAAATCGTAGCGGCGCTGAACCAAGATGCGCCCCGCCTCGTCAAAGACGAGATTGGTTGCGTAGACCAGGTAGATAAGCTGCGGGCCGACGTGCTGACGCACCCAACGCACGTAGCCGTCGGCATGGCTGACAAATGGTGAGGGCATGGCCTTTATCCTTCGCTCCGCAAAAATCCCCACGCTCATTTTACCGAGCGTGGATGTCCTTGCCAGCATCAAAAACGCCCCGCGTTGCCGCTACGCCAGAGCCGCGCGCAAAGCCTCGGCGGAAAGCGGCCCTTCCCGCAACACACGCAACGTTCCCGCCTCGTCGAACGCGACCACCGTCGAGGGCACGCCGCCAACACAGCGCCCGCCGTCCAAATAGAGCGCGACCGCGTCTTGAAACGTCTCAATGGCTTCGTGGAGGGTGCAGGACGGAGGGAGATCGGAGCGGTTGGCGCTGGTGACGGCCAGCGCGCCGCCCGCCACAGCAATAACCGCGCGCGTCGCGGCGTGGTCGGGCACGCGCACGCCGACGGTGGGCAATTGGCTTAAGTTCGCGGGCAGCCCTGCGCGCTTGGGGAGTACAACGGTCAGCGGGCCGGGCCAAAACGCCTCAGCCAAACGCCGCGCCGCTGCAGGGAAATCTGCCGCGACCCGTTCCACCGCCTCCGCGTCGCTCAGCAAGATCGGCACGGCGCGTTCCGATGGGCGTTGC
>JALSSH010000178.1 GCA_026984385.1 Ardenticatenia bacterium
CCGGTCGCGCAGAACGAGTCCGACGTGTTGGCGGGCCAATACGGCGGGATCGGCGCGCAGCTTAAGCTCAACGAGCGCGGTTTCTTCGTGCTCTATCCTTTCCCAGAGGGACCGGCAACTCAGGCGGGCATCCAAGACGGCGATATCTTGCTCGCGGTTAACGGGGACGCCCTCGCCCCAGGGACACGGCTGGACGAAGTCGAGCGGCTCTTGCGCGGAGAAGTTGGCGAGGGACGCGGTGTGACGCTCACGGTGCGCAGCCCGGAAACCGAAGAAACACGCGAGATTTTCGTTCCCTTCGCGGTGGTGCAAGTACCTTCGGTGGTGTGGCGCGTCTTGGCCGAAGAGCCACGCATCGGCTATGTGCAAGTGATGCGCTTCACCGCGCGCACGCCCGACGAGCTGCGCACGGCGCTTGACGAGCTGGAGGGGCAGGGCGTCCAAGCGCTGATCCTGGACTTGCGCAACAACTCCGGGGGCCTGTTGCAAGAAGCGGTCGAGGTCGCCTCCGAGTTTTTGGACGACGGCGTCGTTTTTTACGAGGTAACACGCGAAGGCGAAACCGAAAAACGCGCCACTGCAGGCGGAAAAGCGCTCGACCAGCCGATGGTCGTGCTGGTCAATCACGGGACGGCCAGCGCAGCGGAGCTGGTCGCCGGCGCGTTGCGCGATCACGAGCGCGCCACCCTGATCGGCCAGCAAACTTACGGCAAAGGCTCGGTGCAATACATCTTCCGACTGGCCGACAACTCATCTGTGCACATCACCGCCGCCGAGTGGCTCACGCCGAACCGCGACCCGATCAACGGCGTGGGACTTGTGCCGGATATCAGCATGATCGCGGCAGAAGATGGGCGCGACGTAGAGCTGGGCGAAGCAGTCCGCCAACTCCGCAGCCAACTAGACCAAACCCCCTAACGCACCCGAGAAGGAACACACCATGACCTTGGACATTCCCAAGCCGCAACGCCCCAACAACGCACCACAGCGTACCACTGCGCCCAACTCAACTTTTGTGGCGCAGATGGTCGTTTTTGTGCTGGCGGCGATGGCGCTGAGTTTTATGGCGGGCGTGTGGTTGACAAAATCAACCGGCTCTCCGCACGACAACAGAGATTTTGTCGTCTTTTGGCAAAGCTGGAACGTGCTGGACTCCGAGTTCTACTACGAGCTGCCCACCGAGCAGGAGATGGTGCGCGGCGCCATTCAGGGCTTGTTGAGCACCACCGGCGACCGTTACACCTTCCTCGCGCCGCCCCGCATGGCCGAACTCGACCGCCAAGCCACTGCCGGAGAGTTCGGTGGCATCGGCGCATATGTCAGTTTGAACGCCGAGGGGCAATTGGTGATCACCACACCGTTTAACGACTTTCCGGCAGAAAAAGCGGGCCTGCGTTCCGGCGATATTGTGCTGGAAGTTGACGGCACGCCCATCCAAGGGCAATCGCTGGGCGATGCGGTAGCGCTGTTGCGTGGAGAAGTGGGCACAAAAGTCACATTGCGCGTCTATCGCCCCGACGAAGAGCGCGAGTTCACCGTCACAATCACACGCGCCCGCGTGGAGCTACCCACCGTCTATGCACAACTTTTCGACGACGTGGGCTATGTGCGGCTCTATAGTTTCAACGAGCACGCCACCGAACAATTGGAACGCGAAATCCGCGACCTGCTCGACGAAGGCGCACAATCGTTGATCCTTGATCTGCGCGGAAACCCGGGCGGCTTGCTGGACCAAGCCGTCGGCGTGAGCGATCTTTTCTTAGGTGAGGGCGTGGTCGTCACGCAGCGCAACCGCAAGGGCGACGCGATCGTTTACCGCTCGCAGGACGGACAATTGGCCGAAGACGTGCCGCTCGTTGTGCTTATAGACGATATGAGCGCCAGCGCGTCCGAGGTGGTGGCGGGGGCCTTGCGTGACCGCGAGCGCGCGATCTTGATCGGCCAAACCAGCTTCGGCAAAGGCTCGGTGCAACACGTTTACGACCTCAAAGATGGCTCACAGCTCCACGTGACGGTAGCGTTATGGTTCACACCGAACGAAACACCCATCCAGGGCGAGGGTTTGCATCCGGATATTGAAGTTGAGGCAGCGGAAGCACCCAGCGTCGAAGACGATCCGTATATCCAAGCGGCGTTACACTATTTGCGCGGTGAAAGCGCACCGGACGCAACAAACACCGACGCTCAAGAGACGGAGTAACCGTAAATGCCCAAAGGAAAAGTGATCGCCAGCAACCGCAAGGCCCGCCATGATTACGAAATCCTGGATACTTACGAGGCAGGCATCGCGCTAACCGGCTCGGAGATCAAATCTGTGCGTGCAGGGCGCGTGAGCTTGAAGGAAGGCTACGTTTTGCCGCGAAACGGCGAGCTGTGGCTGCACGAAGTGCACATCGCCCCGTACAACCAGGCGGGCGCGTTCGGCCATGACCCCAAACGCCCGCGCCGTCTGCTTTTGCACCGCAAAGAGATCAACCGCATCATCTCGCGCGTGCAAGAAAAGGGCTGACGCTCGTTCCGCTTTCGATGTATCTTTCGCACGGGCTGGCGAAGGTGGAGATCGCTTTGGCACGCGGCAAGAAAAAGTACGACAAACGCGAAGCGTTGCGCAAGAAAGAAAGCCAACGCCAGATCGAACGCACCTTGCGCAGGCGGGGGCGCTAGGCCGTGTTCGGCAGACGCAAACGCGCGCGACGAGGTGGCGGAACGCCACGTGGTGATCCCGCTGCCTGGCCGAACTCCATTCGGGAGATCAACGACCTGCCGACGGTGGAAAAACACGCCATCTATGCGACGCTTATTCCGGAGTGGGTCTATAGCCGCTTTGCGATCAACCCCAACGGCTACAACGCGCAAGGGCAACAAGCGATCTATTTCCGTTGCCCGGTGGGCAGCAGCGCGGTTGAAATCTCGGTCTATCACCATCCTGCCGCCGACGATCCGGTGCTCTATTTACACTTGGGGGACACGTTCAATTCCCAGCTGATCGTGCTGCTGATGGTGGTCAACGATCCGAACGCGCCGCGTTTCAACATTGACGTAGACGAGGAGGGCCACCCCACGCTGTTGGGCACAAACGGGCGCAATATTGCCGAAGAAACCCGCGCTATGCAAGCGGGACTGGCGCCCGGGCAAGTGCGGCGTGGGTTGCGGGTATTCCGCACAGCCATCCCGATCTTTGAGCGCTTTGTGGCGCGCATGGGGCACGATATCTTCTTCGCCGAACCGCTTTTTTATCACAACGCGATCATCTTGGAGCGCTACGGGTTCGCGTATTCGCGCGGACTGCACAAAATGGAGCAAATCCACGTCGACTTTCAGCCTGGAGGCGCGTTACATCAACGGCTGGACGGCTCAACGCCCTTTCGGCAACCGAAA
>JALSSH010000179.1 GCA_026984385.1 Ardenticatenia bacterium
GTGTTCGGGCAGTTGTCCAGTGCGTCCGGCACACCGTCCGCGTCTTTATCGGGGAAGCTATCGCAAGCGTCGCCGCCCATCTTGCCGTCCGCGTCGGCTTGGTCCGGGTTGTAGACGCCCGGGCAATTGTCCACATCGTCGGGCACACCATCCCCATCCAGATCGGCGTCGTCGAGCCAGTCGCAAGCGTCGCCCAGCCCGTCGCCGTCTGCGTCGGCTTGTTCGGGGTTGGCGGTGGCGGGGCAATTGTCCGAACTATTCGGCACGCCGTCACCGTCCAGGTCGGGGGGCGCTGTGTTCCAGGGCACAACCCCCTGCCCCCAAAGCATCGCCAACTGCTGATACGCCTGCACGATCTCGCCCTCGGCGTCCTCAGCCTGCAAAAAAACCGTGTAGAGACCGGAGCTTGGCTCTTCCCACTCCACCCACCAACGCACGCCCTCCCCGTAGAGCAAGCGGGCGTTGGCGGGCACGCTCATCAGCCCGCCCTCCGGCGTCAACACCAACCACTCGGGTTGGAACATATCGCCGACTGTCAGCGCCATTTCAAAGGGCGGCCACGTGACCTCCCCGATCTGGCGCAAGGCCCAAACGCCGCTCACATCGCCGGAGTCCATATCTACGGTGAGTTGTGCTTGGAGCGGGATCGCGTCTGGGGCCACCACCTGGCCCGCAATGACGCCCACGTCCGGATTGGTGTCGTTCCAATACACCAAAACGGGGATGCGCACGTCGCCGTCGGTCAGCCAAGCGATGCGTCCGTCCCACACGCCCTCGCCTTCCACGCCGTTGAGCGTATCGAGCGGGGTGTAGTTGACCACGATCTCATAGTCCGGCGTGACGCCGTAAGTGACCAGGAGCGAAGCGCGTGTGACACCCGCCGAGCCAATATCATAAGTGACCAACGCCTCGCGCTCCTTCACGTCCACCATCTGAACGCGGCTTTGTGCGCCTTCGGTGCGCACCTCATCGCGAGCGCGCGTGTAAAAGCGGCTCAGGAAGCCGTACCAACGTTGCAAGTCGGACGGCACGATCTGGGCATAGCGCGCGGCGGAGTTCAGCAAGCGGGCGCTGCGCGGGAAGTAGATAGAGACGCCCAGCTCTCCCTGGGCACGCACCACATCGCTCCCCTGGAAGTACACCACCATCCCCTGCCCCGCCTCAAAAACACGCTCAGCGGCCTGCCCCAGCGCGCTTTCGGCGGGCGCTTCTCGCGCCACCAGCGCAAAGAAGCGCAGCATATCCACCACGCTCCACTCGTCAATGTATTGCGGGTCGTCAAACGCGCCGAAAACGGGCGTTTGTTGCCGCGCGCGGATGATCGCGTAAAGGTCATCGGCAGAAGCCCCCTCAACCGAGGCGCTGAGGTCGTCCAACGCGGCCAACACCTCCGCGCTGCGTCCCAAGTCCACCACGCCCAGATTGAAGATCGAGTAATTGGTGACTACGTCCGTATAAAAAGCGACGAAGCTATCCACCGCCGCCTTGCCCACATCCGCAGCGGACATCGTCGGGTCGGCGGTGAGGGCGTCCAGCCAACCCAAGTAGTCCCAGCCGTTGCCCGGGGTCAACTCGGTGCTGCCCACGCCGTAACGCGCGTGCGGGGCCAACGCGCGATAAACCTCAAAGCCGCCCATCAAGCAGGCGTCAAAGCCGACCAAGTCCAGCCGCTCCACGCCTGCGCGCGCGCGGAACTCGCCCAGCCCCTCGCTCAGCTCTTGGAGCGTCATGGCGTCGTCGGCTTCCACGTCCACCGCCACACCCTGCCACGAGCCGCCGTGATCCCAGATCACCAGCGCGTAATGCTCGGCGGGGAACGCGCTCACGCCCCACGTGAGAAAATCGGCCAGGGTGTTGGGGTCGGCGGAGTTGTGCTCGCCCAACTCGGCGATCAGCTCCGAGTTGACACTGCCCAGATGGGTATCACGTGTGACAAAATAGCGGCGTGTGCCCGTCCAATCTCCGGCGGAGCTGTCATAATCGGCGGCGCGGTCCATCTGCACCACCACGTTGACCGTCTCGGTGCTGCCGACGAACTCCATTTCGTCCAGGTCAGCCATGCCGTAGGCTTCGAGGTCATTGTCGGCGGCCATATACACAAAAACCGTCCATTGGGCCACGCGCTCACGCGCCCGCACCGCATCAATCGGCGTACCGTGAACGGTGGCGGCGCGCGTTTGCAAATAAGCGACATAGCTCGGCGTGTAAACCGTTGCGGGCAGCCCTGCTACGGACATGGATTCCGGTTGAGCCGCGCGTGAAACACCGCCCGAAAGCAAAACCATCAGCGCAAAGCTCAGCGACACGATCCAGGTCCACCCTCTACGTCTATCGGTCATCCTGCACTCTCCACGAGTTGGCTATACGTTTTCCCCCACCGCTTATGTCTCTATCATACCCCCAAAAAGTGGCGCGACTTTCCGCTTTGGGGCGCTCTGGGCGCGTTGCAACGCCCAAAAACCCGCGTTTCAGCGCGGGTTCGGTTTTCGCAATCCGCAACGTGGCTCAGCAAAGCGCTAGGCGCAGGAATGACCTTGCGCGCCCTCACACTCCCAACGTCCGCCCACCACCTCGATCCCGCCCCCCTTCACCAAACGGATGCGGCCCTCCCCCTCTAGACGATAGAGGTGATAGCGCACCGTTGAGGGGGCGATAAAACATGCTTCGGCGATGTATTTGCCGCTCGGGGAAAGGCCGTCATGGGCGCGCTTGTAACGCACGATGCACTCAAAAATGCGGTCGCGGGTGCGCTCTGCGTCGGGGTTCATCACGACATTCACAACCGAGCCTCCTCCACACACATAGACGGACGACGATCGCGCGTCCGAACGCCCCACACGTCCGCGTTTGACGCACGGATTAGAACTCATGTTCTACACGCACATCAGTATAAGCGAAAGCTGCGCCTCACGTCAACCGCACGCGCACAATCCGAACCTGTTTCGACCCACGTTCTAACACGCCGCAAACGCCCACTCGGGCCAACGCTCACCGCTCCACCGCGAAGCCCTCGCCGGAAGGCACGCTCAAGTTCACCACCACTTCGCGCCCTCCCCAACCGTGCAACGAGTCGTGGGCACGCACGCGCACCTGTTGCACATCGGCGGGAATATGCAGACCGGCTTGGCTGCGTGTGAAAGGTTGTTCGTCCACGTGCGGATGCGCCAGCGGGCGCGTAAAGGCGGCTTCCGGCTGCGGCTTGATCGGCGTGCCGTCCGGCAACAGCACGTCCCAGCCGTCGGCGTAATGCTCCCAACCGGTGTCCGGATGCGCCACTGTAACATAAAAAGTCCACGTTTCGGGCGCGGTTTCCACTGCGCGCACAAAAAGCACGTCCGCGTAGCTGAGCGGCTCGGCGGGCGGCGCTTGTTCCGATGGCGAAACGGCCCACGAAACACCCAAAACGGCTAGCAATGCCAAAACTATCCCTACGATTATCCAACGCATACAACCCACTTTGTGCTCCTTTTCCCTTAGGCGGTGTCTTTCACCGCGTCTCGCCCAAAACGGGAATTCGCTCCGAGCGGTTGTTTTATACTATACTTAAATCCTGTCGGGCCATTGACGCGGCGGTGGGGCACATCTCAAACCCGGGGGGATTTTTTCGAGAGCTTTCCTGAAAAGGGACAAGTTTCTTGTTTGAATACGTCCTTCGGGCGACGTTGAGCAGTGAGGAAGAGCCGTGAGCGAAAAAGAGCCTGCGATCAAAGTGTTGGTGGTGGACGACGGGCGCGATAACCGCGAGTTTATCGTGGACTACATCCTCAAGCCGAACGGGTTTGTGCCGCTGTTGGCCCGTGACGGCGCGGAGGGGATGGAGATGGTGCGCAAACACCACCCCGACCTGATTTTGTTGGACTTGCAGATGCCACGCATGAACGGGATGCAGATGTTGGACGCGCTGCAAGCCGAAGGTTGGGATATTCCCGTCATCCTGATGACCTTTCACGGCTCGGAAGAAGTCGCCATCGAAGTTTACCGCAAAGGCGTCCGCGACTACGTCAAAAAGCCCTACACCGTCGAAGAAATGCTAGAAGCGATGGAGCGCGCTATGTCCGAAGTGCGCTTGCGCCAAGACAAAGAAGCGCTCACCCGTCGCCTGTTGCACGCCAACGCCATGCTCAACCGCCGCCTGCGCGACCTGAACATGCTCTACCAGATCGGCAAAAGCGTTACCGGCCTGATGAGCCTCAAGCAGCTTTTGCCGCGCATCGTGGACGCCGCCGTGCAAGTCAGCAACGCCGAGCAAGGCTCGCTGCTGCTTTGGGAGCGCGAACAACTGGTCTGCCGCGCCATGCGCACCCACGTTGACTCAAACGCTCAGCCCTGCTATGAGTTCACCGACAACCCGATCGCGCTTCAGGTGATCCAAAAGGGGCAATCCATGCGGCTGGGGCCGGAAGAACTCGAGCGCTATCGCGCGCAAAACCCCGCGTTGCCGATGGCGGTGGCTTGTGTGCCGTTGCGCGTGCGAGAGCGGGTGTTCGGCGCGCTGTGCGTGGAAAACGTCTCGATGAGCGCCGCGCCCTTCTCCCCTCAAAACGTCTCCATGCTAGAAATGCTCAGCGACTACGCCGCCATTGCGATCAGCAACGCGCGCAACTACGCCGCGCTGCAAGAAGCCACCGCCCGCCAAACCGAAACCATGCGCGCCGCCTTTGAGCGCTATGTCGCCCCTTCGGTGGTGGAGCGCGTGCTGCAAAATCCGGAGATGTTGCAACTGGGCGGTGCACGGCGGGAGATCAGCGTGCTTTTTGCCGACTTGCGCGGCTACACCGCCTTCGCCGAACAAGCGCCGCCGGAAGAAGTGGTCGCCTTGCTCAACGAATATTTCAGCCTGACAATGGACGTGGTCTTTTCTCGTGAGGGCACGCTGGATAAATTTTTGGGCGACGGGGCGATGGTCTTTTTTAACGCGCCGGAAGAACAGCCCGACCACGTCTACCGCGCGGTAGACGCCGCGCTCACTTTGCAACACATGTTGGCCGAACACAACGCCGCCCGCTCCAATTTGGGGCTGGCCTTCGGGATCGGCGTGCACATGGGCGAGGCGATCGTGGGCAACGTGGGCGCGCGCCAAGCCATGAACTACACCGCCATCGGCGACACGGTCAACGTCGCCAAGCGCCTGCAAGAACACGCCCAGGCCGGCGAGGTGTTGATCTCGGCGGCAGTGGTGCAGCGGCTCGGCGAGCGGGTAGAGGTGGAGTCGGTCGGCGCCGTGCCGATCAAAGGACGCCAGCAACCGATCGAAGCCTACCGATTGCTGGCGCTGGGCTGAGCGCACTCGGCTTGTCTCAACGCCATCTCAAAAAGCAGGCGGCGCAAAGCCGCGCAGATGCACCATTTGGGGCTGGAACGTGCCCGCGTCCAGCGCTGCGAGCAGCGATTGCGCCTCGTGGAAGTTCGGGTTGAAGCTCAGCGCATGGTTGAGTTCCGTCCGCGCCTGGTCTGTCTGGCCTTGTGCCGCATATACCGCGCCGCGCCAATAGTACAGCT
This sequence comes from Ardenticatenia bacterium, assembly GCA_026984385.1. Lineage (GTDB taxonomy): Bacteria > Chloroflexota > Anaerolineae > Aggregatilineales > Aggregatilineaceae > JALSSH01. The sequence goes on from JALSSH010000179.1 coordinate 5,500, forward strand.
CCTCAACATACGGCGTGGTGGCCTCGGTGTTGGCGACCAGCGTCAACACGTCTTGATAGCGCCCCATGTGGTAATACGCCTCAAAGGGCGCGAACTGATACCACGTGGTGCGGTAAGGCATCCCGAGCTGGAAGGCCTGGGCAAAGGCCGAGGTGGCGCTGGTATAGTCTCCCAACTTGACATAGGACGTGCCCATGTTGAACCACGCCCATTTGTCAAGCGCATCGGCGGCGGCTTGCGCGCGCGCTTGCTCCAAAGCGATCCGCGCCGCCTCGCTCGGCTCGAAGTACGGGCCGAGCACGGCCCGCGCCTCATCCGCGCGCTCCTCGGGGAAAAGCAGGATATAGGCGTAGTTGAAGTGCTGCCACCAGCTCAACAGCTCGTCGTAGCTGTGCACCTGGTTCGGCCCGAGATAGCTATCGTAGACCCAAACTTGCCGCGTGGCGTCGTCGTAGGCGACAATGGTTTCGTAGTGCCCCATCCAGCCCAAATCTTCCACGTCAAAGCCGCTTTCGATGATGATGGGGAAACCCGCCGCCACCGCCCGCTTGAGTACGTCCATATCGCCGCCAAAACGCCAAACCGCGCGCACGTCGGGCAAGGCAGTTTGTATCTGGTTGACAAACTCGACCATCTCCCAGGGAGAAACGTTTTTATCCTCCACATTCGGCTTCAGCCAGGCACGCGCCACATCTTGATCCGCCGCCCAACCAAAGTACGAAAGCGCCATCGTCAGGTTCGCACCGCTGCAATTGTTCCAGGTCTGATAAACATGCCGCAACGTGGCGCTGGTCAGCCGTGCGGCAGCAGGCGGAAGCGATCCGCCGTCTTGTGCAGCGGCGATCGGCGCGCTGAACACTAGCAACAGCGCCAAGACCAAAGCAAACCACCGTGCGCGAAATGATAGGGTGTCCATGCGTGCTCCTCAATGTTCCGCTCAAGTTGGCGGGGGATCGGTCTCTGGGCTTGCAAAACCCACCTATGCCCCACCCCACCCTAACGCAAATGCGCCCTCGCTCGCAAGGGCGCAGTGTCCAAGCGTAGGGTAGACGCACGCCGATCAGTGCACAGCGCCCACCTGCCACACGTGCACAACCGGCTGGGCCGCGTCCGCGAAAAGCTCCAACACATAGAGCCGCCCGCCCGCGCGGTCGTAAGCCGCCGCACCGATCCGATAATGTCGTTGCGCGCCCACGCCGATCATGTCCGGCTCAAAAGCTGGCGGCAAAAACAAGCGGTCGTCCACGTTCAGCGTCGCGTAGGGTTGCGGCTGCCAGGGCGCGAGCGCCCCCGTCGCCACCTGCGCCAGATCGCGCGGATCGTAAAAGAGGAACTGCGCGGCGTAATTCGTGCTCCACCAACCGCGATAGTCACTGTGGCCCACGCACCCGCTCAAATCCTCCGGAGGGCAAGGTGTGCCGTCGGCCAGACGGCAGAGCGTGAACATGCCCACCATCTCGACCTCCACGCACGGCAATTCCGCGTCGGCGGGATTGGAGTAACCGTACCAATATTTGGCGCCGGTGGCCTTTGTGCCCACAAAGATCACGGCACTTTGGCCGTCCGCTGTGCTCACCCAAGCGCCACCCTCCCACTCGTCCGGATGCTGATAGCCGCGCAAGGCACGCCCAAAGTCCTCCCCGTCTTCTGAGCTGGCATAAAGCAGGAGCACGGTCGGCTCTAAGCGCGTGTCGGCGGGCGGCGGCGAACCGTCGTCGTTCCAGGGGCGATACGCGATCAACGACGGCCCCATACCGCTCCAGCCGCCATCCCGAAAGCGTCCGGTTGCCAGCGGGCGACCTGCGGCGTGCGCGTCGGCCCAGGGCTGAGGAATGGTGAAAAGATAGCCGCTGACGCTATACGGCGAAAGATCGCCGATATACCAGGGGCCTTGAGGATCGGGGACGTTCAGAGTTGGGGAAAACCAGGCTTGCGTCGGGCGTTCATCTCCGCCCAAATGGACCCCCCAAGTGAGATGAATTTGCGGGCCTGTAAGCGGCGTGTCGAGATAGGCCAAACCGATACGCGGCATTTCGTCCAGCTCGGCAAAAAGATCGCCATCCACCTTGTAGAAGTTCTGCACAAACTCCGCAACGGGCAACTGGTCTACCGAAGACGCGACCAGCGGCGCGGGAATGCTCACCGCAGCCACGCGGCTACCTTCCGGCAGCTCGCCATAGGGCAAACGCGGATGCCCAACGATAAAAAGCGCGCCCGCAAAGCCATCGTCCGCGCCTTGCGGATCGCCCGTCGGGACAAAGGTCATCGCCTCACCACCGTAAGCGAACGTGTCGGGGCGTTCGCCCGCGTTCGGCAAGCGGAACGCGCCCAAATAGTGCAAATCTTCCGGTTGCAACACCCGCGCAGCGGAAAGCGCAGACGCCCCAAACATCGGCGCGCTCAACGCCAGCAACCACACGCCGAACACGCTCCAAACCCACTGGCGTTTCACCACTTCCCATCCTCTCGCCATTCACTCACGGCAGCGGCTCCATCCAATATTCGCCGATCGGCCCTTCCGCCACCCAGCCGTACACGCGGTCGTTTTCCACCAGCCACCAGCGCCAACCGCGTTCCAGATCGCACACCGGCCCACTGAGCACAACGAACGCCTCGCCCGGCTCCAATCTCGCAATCACGTTATCCGCCTCCACATGCGGAGAGCTGCGCACACGGCTGGGCAACGGTGGGTCAAGCGTGATCCGCCCCGGCTCTCCAAGCCGCATACGCGGCGGAGGCGCGCTCGGGCATTCCGGCAAACCGGCCTCAAACGGCTCGATCCAATACGTATCATCCTGCCCTTCGCCGATCCAGCCATCCCATACGCCGTCGGCGTCAATGCCTTCGACAAACCACCAGCGCACGCCATCCGCGCACTCCGGCCCCTCCACCACCACAAAAGTTTGCCCGGGCGGGAAGGTGTGCAAAATGCGCCCATCAAGCAGCGGCGCGGCCCGCAGCGCCGTTGGCAACGGCGAGTCGAGCGTGGTCCGTCCGCCATCTCCGACCCGCATCCGCGTGGGCAATGCGCCGCATTCAGACAAGGTCGCGGTAGCTGTTGGGCGTGGGGTGTGGGTAGGGCGAGGTGTGCGCGTGGCGCTGGGTGGCGGCGGCAACGTCGGCGCTCGGGTGGAAGTCGGGGTATTGGTCCAACGAGAAGCCGTGCCGGTCAACGCCGCGACCACCGTCGCCGGCATATCGGGCGTGGGGGTGTCTGTCCAAGCGGCGGCAGTGCCCGTCAGGGCGGCGGAAACGGTCGCGCGCATATCGGGAGTCGGCGTGTCGGTGTGGGCGGCGGCGGTTTCGGTCAGACGCCCCACCAAAATCGCGTCGGCAGTCGCGCCCAAATCCGGCGTAGGGGTGTCCGTCCAAGCGGCGGTTTGGTCCCAGGCCGAAGCCGTGTGCGCGGCAGCCGTTGCGTCCCAATCGGGAGTGGCGCTGGGCGAGGGGCGCGGTGTTTCGGCGCGGTGTGTCGTGTTTGTCGCGCTGGGAGAGCTGAGGATCACAATGGCGGGTGCGGTGGTCGGCATGAGCGCGCTTGCGTGCATCATAGCCGGGGTTGGCGTTGAGCTACCCCGACCGTTCCACCACCACCACGCCCCACCGCCCAAAACCGCGATGAGCAACACCGTGAAAAAACCGTAGATTGCCGCGCGCCCTCCCCGTGCGGAAGATTGAGCCGCTTGGGGAGACGTGGGAACGGGCGGCATGTGCGGCTGATAGCCGGTAGCCGCTTCCGGCGGCACAACGTCGGCAGGCAGGGGCACATCTTCGGCCACCGTCGGCGGGGGAACGGTCGGCGCTTCCGGCGCAACGGTCGGGCGTGTTGAACCGGCGGGCGGCGTGGCGCGCGCGATCTCGTCTTGGGTCACACGCGGCAACGGCGCGGCCAGCTTTTCCGCCGATAGCGGGCGCAACGCCTCGGCAAAGTCGGCGGCCATCTGCTGGGCGGAGGAATAACGCGCGTCCGGCTGTTTGGCGAGCGCCCGCAACACGACTTGCTCCACAGCAAGCGGCAGATCGGGGTGGAGCACGCGCGGAGGGGGCGGGGGCTGGTCAAAATGTTTGTACATCAGTCCGAACGGTGTGTCGGACTGGAAAGGTAGCGCGCCGAGCAACATCTCGTAGAGCATAATTCCCAGCGCGTAAATATCGGTGCGCGCGTCTACCGGCTCGCTGCGCCATTGTTCCGGGGCCATATAAGCGGGTGTGCCCATCACGTTGCCGGTGGCGGTGAGGCTCATCCCCGTTGTCGTGCCCGCGATCATCTTGGCGATGCCGAAGTCAGTCAGGTAGACGTTGTCCTCTTTGTCGAGCAGTACATTGGTCGGCTTAAGATCGCGGTGCACCACGCCTTGCTTATGCGCATATTCCAACGCCGAGGCGATCTGCTCTAAAAAGCGCGCCACTTGGGACAAGCTGAGTGGTTGCCGCAGCTTGTCACCGAGCACGCCACCTTGCACCAAACGCATGACCAAATAGATATAGCCGTCGGCCTGTCCAAAGTCGATCACCGGCAGGATATGGGGGTGTTGCAAGCGAGCGATCACGCGCGCCTCGCGCTCAAAGCGCGCCACAAACTCCGGACTACCGGCCAGATGCGGCGCCATGACCTTGATCGCCACGTCGCGCTGCATCGAGGTTTGGTGCGCGCGGTAAACGGTCGCCATGCCGCCGCGCCCGATCAGCTCTTCCAGGCGATACGGCCCCAGAACCTGCCCGGTAAGGTCTTCGAACATCGTTGCTTGCTCCTGTTGACACGTGCTCCCTCTTAAGCATACCCGCCAGCAAGGCGCGGGGCAAGCAACGAAAGAGCGCTCCGCTTTCTGTTAAAAGCTATTAAAGTGACTTTGCCCAAACATTAACAACTCAAGCCGATCCATTTTACCTTTCCAATTTACTATGCAGCATGTGTGACACACACAGCGATCTTTTCAAGTGTTGGACTCTGAATCACAAGGAGAAACCATGTTCAAGCGTTTTTCATTTCGCCGACTGTCAGCGCTCGTATTGGTCGTGGCGTTTTTGCTACCTTCGGCAGTAGCGCTGGGCCAGGACGGGCCGGAGCCGATCCAATTGCCGGAAGTCGATCCGTTGAGCGTCACCGGCGATATCGCCATTGCTGGCAGTTCCACTGTTGAGCCGGTCACCGTTGCAATGGCCGCGCGCTTCCATGATGACGGCTTTATGGGCAACATCGCCATCGCGGAAACCGGCACATCTGCGGGTTTTGAGCGTTTCTGCTTGGAAGGCTCGACGGATATCTCCAACGCCAGTCGCCGGATCAAGGAATTTGAACTTGAAAACTGCGCCAAGATCGGGCGTGAAGTGCTGGAGTTCCACATCGGCACAGACGCGATCGTCGTGGCCGTGCAAAAAGGTTTCTACGTAGACCAACTCAAGCGCAGCCAACTGATTGATATCTTCACCGGCAAGATCACCACGTGGGACCAAGTCAACCCCGAATGGCCCGCCGACGAGATCAAGCTCTTTATCCCGGGCGTGGACAGCGGTACGTTTGACTTCTTCGGCGAGGCTGTGTTGGGCAAGAAGGGCGACTACAAAGACCGCGAAGCGCGCTTCTCCGCCTTGCTGGCCCCCGACCCCACCACCAGCGAGAACGACTACACCCTGGTTAAAGGCATTCTGGGCAGCCAGGGCGCCATCGGTTACTTTGGCTTTGCCTACTACTTGGAATATGCCGACGAGCTGCAAGCCGTCGCCATCGCCGACGACGTGGTTTGGGACAAAGACGCCGAAGTCTACCGCGTCATCCCCGAAGAAGAATGGGAAGCCGAAGGCATCGAATACATCGAGCCGAACGCGGAAACCGCCGAAAGTGGCGAGTACATGCTCAGCCGTCCGCTGTTCATCTACAGCGCCAAGAGCGTCTTCGCGGAAAAGCCCCAGGTGGTTGCCTTTGTGCAATATTACCTGAGCCACGCTGAGGAAGTGGTTTCCGAGGTGGGGTACTTCCCCATCAGCGTTGAAGCCATGAACGCCACCAAACAGACGTTCCTTGATGCGGTCGCAGAAATCCAGCAGTAGACGCTAACGCGACTGCCCCTTAAGTGATGGGAGCGCCCTTGCAAAAGAGCGCTCCCTATTCGCGCGCTTAGGTATTGGAGTACACGCATGAGCCAAGAAGCCATCATCACCCGCACAGCCCGCCCCGCACTGGTTTTTGGGCGTCCGCAACACCCGCCGGTGCTCACCAAACGCGCCCGCCCCACCGAAACTGCGATCCAGGCTTTTTTGTTTCTGTGTGGCGCACTGAGCATTGTCACCACCATCACCATCGTGTTTGTACTAGGACGAGAATCACTGCACATCGTCACCAGCAAATACATTGACGCCAGTGGCCAAGTGCACACGATCAAAGTTTGGGATTTTTTCAACACGTTGCAATGGCAACCCCACCGCTATAAAGTGGGCATCGCCCCGCTAGTTTCCGCCACCATGATGAGTTCAGCCATCGCCATGTTGGTGGCACTACCATTGGGACTAGGCTCGGCTATCTACCTCAGCGAATACGCCAGCGCCAAAACACGGCAGATTGTCAAGCCGGTCTTGGAAGTCTTGGCCGGTGTTCCCACCGTGGTTTACGGCTTTTTCGCGCTCCAATTTGTCACGCCGTTACTACAAGATTTGCTGGGACATGAGACGGTAGAAATCTTCAACGTAGCCTCAGCCGGTTTGGTGATGGGAATTATGATCCTGCCGCTGGTCGCTTCGATGAGCGAAGACGCGCTAAGCGCCGTCCCTCGCTCTCTCCGCGAGGCGTCACACGGATTGGGGGCTACCCGTCTGGAAACCACGCTGCAAATCGTCCTGCCCGCTGCCCTTTCCGGCATAGCCGCCGCCTTTATCATCGCCATTTCACGCGCAGTTGGCGAAACGATGATCATGGCCATTGCCGCAGGCGCGCGCCCCAACTTGGCGTTAAACCCGTTTGAGTCCGCCTGGACGATGACCGGCTACATCGCCAGCATCAGCGGTGGCGACCTAGCTTTTGACACGCTGGACTACAACAGCATCTTTGCGGTCGGGTTGTTGCTCTTCTTGCTCACGTTAGGTTTGAACTTGCTAAGCCGCCAATTTGTGGCGCGTTTCCGTGCTGTGTACGAATAGGACAAAAAAACGTCATGGAACGCTTAGCCCTGATCGGATCGTTTTTCTTCACCCTGCTCATCGCCACCCAAGGCAGCATCACATCCGCCACCGTATTGGCGCGCAAAGGGCACGAACCTAAATTCGGCGCGCTGGCGGGCGGACTGCTTGCGCTTTTAAGCGGGGTGGTGGCTGCGCTTGCCGCCGCCCAAATGGGTTTCGGGGGCTGGCCGATTGTGCTGGCAGGCGGGTTAGGAAGCCTGGGAGCGCTGACCGCGCTTTGGCGGTTGACGCCAGATCTCGCTCAACAAGGCCATGCCCTCCCCACTGGCGAGCACATGCAACGCAACTTAGCTGCCCGCAAAGTTCGCAGCGCGATTATGCGCTGGCTCTTCGCCGCATCTATCGGAGTGGCACTGTTGGCGTTGACCGTGCTCTTCTGGACAATCATCAATAAAACGGTAGGGCTGGTCGCCGTGCAATATAGCGTGCCTCCTACCGAGCTGCTGCTCAACGGCGCACCGTGTGGACACGAACTGGACGAATTGCCGAACGAAGCTTTGGTAGACGTATTGGCAGAAAATGTGCGCGTGGCGCGTTTGCGCGTGCATCTGTTAGCAGATATCGCCCAGGCCGCCCAAAACCAGTGGGCACAACTCAGCCCCCAAGCGGTGAGCGAAGTGTTGCAAGGCAAAAAATATCCCCCCTCGCTTGCCAACGTTCCTATCAACAAGCTGGACGCCAACCAAACAGCGGCTCTGCTGGTCGAAAATCTGCCGCGCGCACAAATCGAAAAGATACTCTTCGACGAAGTCGTGCAACCGGAAGTTGTCTCCAGTTGGACACTATGGGAGTCCATAGCCCACCGCGAAAAGATCGAAGCTGAAGCCACCGCCACTTATCCCAATGCAAATGTAGTTTGGCGTTCTTGGCTCAACAAAGATTTTCTCACCGGCCAACTCGACCCTCGTAAAGCCGATGTGACTGGCGTTCGTCCGGCGGTCAAAGGCTCGTTGATGTTGATCGCCATCACGATCTTGTTTGCGTTGCCTATCGGCGTGGGTGCAGCTATCTATCTGGAAGAGTACGCCACAGACACATGGTACAACCGCATTATCCAAGTCAACATCAACAACTTGGCCGGCGTACCTTCAATCATCTACGGTATCCTAGGGCTGGCGATCTTCGTGCGCTTCTTAGAACATATCACCAGCGGCCAAGCGTTTGGCTTCAACACAGCTAACGGGCGCACCGTGCTTTCCGGTGGATTCACGTTGGCACTGTTGATCTTGCCGCTGATCATCATCAACGCCCAAGAAGCCATTCGCGCCGTCCCGAATTCGCTCCGCCAAGCCAGTTATGGACTGGGCGCCACACAGTGGCAAACTATCTGGCATCATGTGTTGCCCTATGCTCTCCCGGGCATTCTAACTGGCACGATCCTGGCGATCTCACGTGCTATCGGAGAAACCGCCCCGTTAATCTTGGTGGGCGGAGCGACCTACCTCACCCAAGACCCTGACGGCCCGTTTTCTATCTTTACCGCGTTGCCGTTGCTCATCTATCGTTGGACCACACTCCCACAAGCCGAGTTCCGCAATGCTGCCGCAGCGGCCATCGTAGTCTTGTTGATCATGCTCTTGACGCTTAACTCTATTGCCGTGCTTTTGCGTAATCGTTTTAGCCGGAGGCTTGCTTAAGCCATGACCACTGCAACCGTTCCAACCACTCGCTATGCGCTGGATGTGCGCGATTTGTCCGTCTATTACGGCGACTTCCAAGCCGTGCGCCATGTCACGATGCCCATTGAGCGCCATAAGATCACCGCACTCATCGGCCCTTCCGGCTGCGGAAAAAGCTCGCTGTTGCGCGCCATGAACCGCATGAACGATCTTATTGATGGAGCGCGCATCACAGGCGAAGTGCTGTTCCATGACCAAAACATCTACGCCCCCAACGTTGACCCGGTAGAAGTGCGCCGACGGATCGGGATGGTCTTCCAAAAGCCCAACCCCTTCCCAAAGTCCATCTTTGACAATGTCGCCTACGGGCCACGTATTTTGGGGTTGCGAGATAAAAATCGCCTCGCCGAGATCGTAGAGTTGAGCTTACGACAAGCCGCCTTGTGGGATGAGGTGAAAGACGACTTGAAAAAATCCGGCTTGGCGCTTTCCGGCGGGCAACAACAACGTTTGTGCATCGCACGCGCATTAGCCGTTGAGCCGGAAATTATCCTGATGGACGAACCCTGTTCTGCGCTAGACCCGATCGCCACGCTGCGCATCGAGGATTTGATGCGTGAGCTGCGGCGTGAGTACACCATCATCATCGTGACGCACAATATGCAACAGGCTGCGCGTGTCTCAGACTACACAGCCTTTATGCTTTCCGGCCAAGACCGCTCCGGAGAGTTGGTCGAATACGACCGCACGGACAAAATCTTTGCCAACCCCACCGACCCACGTACAGCGGACTATATTAACGGGCGCTTCGGCTAAAAAGCCAGCGCCTGTTTGTCCTTAGCCATTTGTGCGGTTGTCCTTATCGCGCGGCTTGTGGGCAAAAACACACGCATTCGCTATACTGCGCACCGCCCGAACGGAAACCGGCCCACCAAAGGAGGTGCACCGCCCATCACGAACGGGGGAACACCAGCGCAAGGCCCTACACCGCCCGTGTGTAGGGATACGAGGAGGCGGTTTCTCGCCACGCGGCGAGACTAACGCCGAGCAATCGGCGGAAAATCGAAGTTCTGCGGATGCCGCCAGGGGGTTGCGC
>JALSSH010000180.1 GCA_026984385.1 Ardenticatenia bacterium
CGGCACGTTAGAATCCAGCTTCACCTCCACGCTCCGCACACCTTCCACACCGCGCACAGCCTGCTCGGCTTCTCGCTGAATCTGATCCTTGAGCGGGCAAGCCGGCGTGGTCAGCATGACGGTAAAGCGCACCGCGCCCGCCTCGTCCACCGTCAGATCGCGGATCATGTTCAATGACACCAAGTCTTGGCCCAGCTCCGGCTCGATCACCGTGCCCAGGGCAGCCAAGACCGCATCATGTAGCTTTTGATCGCTCACATAACACCTCGCTAGATAGTTGCGTTTGTCCTTGCGCCGCGTTCCGTCAAAAGTCACCTTCGGCGGCGCGCCCAGATTATAGCGCAATCCGCCCCGTGTGTCGGCGGCGACCGCCAAAACTATAATCATTCCCAAAGCAATTTCGCACCAAAACCAGCTTTTACACCTTACAAGCATGGGGTACAATCAAGAGTATAAGCGTCTCGCCTAAACAACTAAGGATCGTAATTGCGTGTCTATCCAACAGGAGCTTACAACCGACCCTCCCATGCCCGACGGTGACCCGCACACAACCACCGTGCTGGTAGCGGATAGCGACGTGTCGCTGACCCATCAGGTGCGCCGTGTGTTGGAACAAAGCGGCCATACCGTGCTGCTCACCCACGCCGACCGGCAAACCCTCCAAACGCTCTACGACCGTCGCCCCGATCTTGTGTTGTTAGGGCAACAGCTTTACACGGCCAGCGGCAAATGGCTTTGCGAGCAAATCAAGGCCTCTCCTCATGTTAACTTCATCCCCCTGGTGTTGTTGGTGGACTATCGCACCTTCGACGAACGCCACTCGCGGGATTGCGAACAAATTGACGTGGTGCTCCCCTGGCCCACCAGCCGTCTGGAACTGGAACGCTGGCTAGAAACGCTACTGCGGCTCAAACGCCGTTTTGACACCCAGATCGAGCAGCTTGCACAGCGTGCGAAAGAGATCGAAGCGCTCAAGTCCGACATCATCGCCAATGTCTCCCACGAACTGGGCACGCCGCTTTTGCAGGTGAAGTCCGCCCTTTCTATGCTGGCCGAAGACCTGAACGCCGACGGCACACCCAACCAAGCGCAACTTTCTAACATGGCCGTACAAGCCATCGGGCGGCTGGAAGAAGCCATAGACAACATCCGCCAACTGGCACGCACCCACGATATCCACCTTGAGCCGATCGCGATTCCCGAGGCCGTGAGCTTGGCGTTACACTATCTGCGACGACGTTGGGCCTCCCGCGAGGCCGTTTCGCGCGTCACCAGTCGCGTTCCGGAAAATTTGCCGCCGGTGATGGCCGACAAACGCGCCGTCGGGCGGCTGTTGCAATTGCTGTTAGATAACGCCCTCAAGTTCAGCGACGCCGAACGCGAAGTTTTGATCCTGGCCGCCCCCCTAGACGCTCATCATATCTGGATCGGCGTGCAAGATTTCGGCATCGGCATTCCCGAAGATTTGCACACCCGCATCTTTGAGCCGTTCTTCCAAGTGGATGGGTCGGCCACGCGACGCTACAACGGCACGGGCAGCGGGCTGGCGTTGGCGCGCTTGCTGGCCCGAGGGCTAAACACCACCATTGACGTCAAAAGCGCCCCGGGAGAAGGCAGCACTTTTTCCTTTGTGCTCCCCATTGCGCTCGACGACTGACAAGCCCCCCTGCCCCGCCCCCATTTGCCCTTTTCCAAAACCCGTTTAGCTTTTATAATGAGCGGCGTTCGGGGGAGTGGCGGAATTGGCAGACGCGCATGACTTAGGATCATGTGGAGAAATCCGTGTGGGTTCGAGTCCCACCTTCCCCACTTTGCGGGGCGCGAGGCGCGCCCTGTTTTTGTGCATAAGAGCCTCGTAGGAGGGCACTTTGCCGCTGGGCGGGGCTTTGGGGAAATGCTATAATCGCCGACACGCTAAGAGCAAGTGAAGGACAATCATGGTTACAGTTCAAACCGAACATCTTGACGACCACACCGCGCGCTTGACCGTTCAGGTCGAACCGGAACGGATCGAGAAGGCGATGCGCCAAACCGCGCGCGAGCTGGCAAAGAAAATGCGCATCCCCGGTTTTCGTCCGGGCAAAGCCCCCTTTAACGTTGTAATGCGTATGGCCGGGCGTGAATATGTGCTTTCCGAAGCGCTCGACCGCATCATGGACGACATCTATAAAGAGGCGCTGGAAGCAGCGGAGATCGAGCCTTACGCCCCGGGAGAACTCGAAGAAATGGAAGAAGAAGACGGCTTGCGCCTCGTCTTCCGCGTCGCCAAACAGCCGGAAGTGGAGCTGGGCGACTACCGCTCGATCCGCGTGGAGCACGAAGTCCCGGAAGTAACCGACGAGATGATCGAGCAGTCGATCGAGTCGTTGCGCGCCTCTTTCGCCGAAACAGAAGATGTCGATCGCCCCGCTGAAGATGGCGATTTAGTGCTCTTCGAGCATCTGGAAATTACGACCATTGAGGATGATGAAAACGCGGCGGACGACGATCCGGGAAAAACCAACGGCGAGGCGTCCTCCGACCAAGAAGCTGACGCCGACGATGCGCGCAAAGGGCCGCGTGTCGTTTTGCACGAGCATAACGTCGGCTTCGTGATCCGTAGCGATTCTGAAGAGGATTTTCTCCCCGGTCTTTCTCAGAAGTTCATCGGCGCAAAAGCCGGCGAGACGTTGGAATTCGAGATGACCGTGCCCGAAGACTTCGAGGACGAGGAGCTGGCCGGTCGGCGGGTGCTGGTCAATGCGCGGGTTGATCACGTGCAGTCTCGCACGCTGCCGGAGCTGGACGAGGAGTTTGTCAAACGCGCCAGCGACGGCGCGTTTGAAACGCTGGACGAGCTGCGCGAAGATATCCGCCATCACACTGAAGAAACGCTACGGAGAGAAGCCGACGCCGAAGCCTTCCGTGAAGCGCTGGATAAGATGGTCGAACAGGCCACCTTGCACTACCCGCCGCAAATGGTCGAAGAAGTCGTTGACGATCAGCTCTCCTCGTTGGAACAAGACCTGCAAAAGCAATATGGGCTGAGCCTGGAAAACTATCTGGCTATCACCGGCAAAAGCGTGGAAGAGCTGCGCGAGCAATTCCAAGAAGAAGCGACCCGCCGCGTGGAACGCGGTTTGGTGTTGAGCGAATTCGGACGCGCCGAGCAATTAACGGTCAGCGACACGGCCATTGACAAGCGCGTTGAGGAGCTGCTCGCCCAATTGCTTCCGGAAGAAACGGATGCAGAACGGCTCGATGGAGTGCGCGCCGTCCTTGATATGCCCGAAAGCCGCCGAAACATCGCCGCCTCGCTGTTGGAAGAGCAAATAACCCGCCACTTGCTGGCTATCGCCACAGGCGAAGAGCCGCCGGTTGGGGGC
>JALSSH010000181.1 GCA_026984385.1 Ardenticatenia bacterium
TTCAGCCTGCTCACGTTCGGCTTGCAATGCAGCCAACCGCTTGATCTTGTCGCTCGTTTCCCGCCAACTGATGCGGCTGAGACCCATTTTTTCCCGCAACCGCTCCATCTCTATCCCCTGGCGATAGGCGCGCACCGCACTTGTCCAGCGCAATACCTCGAACGAGGCTTTTTCCTCCACGCCCGCCGCTTTCGCCACGTTGTGCAAAATATATTCCAGGTTGCGCGCCGTGCAGGTAAAAAGCGTTTCCTCAGGGCGATATTGCCCCACATACTCGTCCAGCACACGCAACCAGTCCGGGTCCAGCGGAATTTTGCGCTCTTTGTACGTGTTGGGCGTGCGGTGACGCACGATCAACAGCGGGCGTTCGGGGTCGCTACGATCAACGTCGGCCAGTGTCAGCCGCATACACTCGCTCTTCTTGATGCCCGTGTCCAACAGCAGTCGCAGCAGCAGATCAGGGCGGGCGTCCGGTTTTTCTTCGTCCAGCCGCAAACTCAACGTGTGCGCCAACATGCGGCGGATCGCCTCCTCGGATAGGATCGGTTGGAGCGGGGCGGCGCCGCTGCGTTGCAAAAGCGCTTTGGCCGGGTCGTGTGGCAACACGTCTTCGCCCTTCAAATACTTGAAAAACACTTTGAGCGTGGTCACGCGCCGCGCGTAGCTTTTGCGGCTACACGGCACGCCCCGCCCGTGCTCGATCCACTCCATGAACGCGGTTAGGTTCGTGGTGGTGAAGGTGACCAGCGGCGTATCTTCCCCAAAATGCTCGACCAACAGCTTCAGATCGGAGCGAAAAGCGCTGATCGTGTGCGGGCTGCGCCCCTCTTTGCGCAGATGCTCCAAAAACGGCGAGATCGCGTCCTTGAGCGGGCTATGGCGGGTGAGCGCGTGCTCGTCGGCGCTTGGGAAAAGGGGCAATTGTCGCTCTGGCATGGGCTTGGCCCTCCGCTGGCGTGTTGCTGAATGTTTGTGAGCGTTACCAAGTTCCACTAGAATTGTGAGAAAATTATAGAAGAGGCCGCCGAGCCTTTACAAATGACGCGCGAACTAAATTTAGCCCCCAGGAGGCAGAAGCGATGGTGACTTATCAAGATAAACCCTGGCTGCAACATTACGACCCGAGCGTGCCACCCAGCCTAGAACCTTACCCACGCCACCCGCTGTACCAATTTTTGACCGAAGCGGGCGAAAAACACGGCGACGCCACCGCCGTGATCACGTCCGCACGCTTACCGCTTTTCGGACGCCAAAAAAGTGAGCTGAGCTACCGTGACCTTGACGCCGCTTCGGACGCGCTGGCGGCGGCGCTGGTGGATATGGGGGTGCAAAAGGGCGATCGCGTGGCGATTGTCATGCCCAACTGCGCCCAATTCGTGATCGCCTTCTACGCGATCTTGAAGGCGGGCGGCGTGGTTGTCGCCATGAACCCGACCTATCCTCCCAAGAAGTTGGGCGATCAATTCCAGGATAGCGGCGCTCAGGTGGCGATCACGCTGTCGCTGTTTTACGAGAAGGTTAAACAAATCCAGCCGCGAGTAGGCATCAAGCACGTGATCGTCACCAACATCAAAGAATACTTGCCCGCGCTGGCGAGCGTGCTCTTTACGCTGGCGAAGGAGAAAAAAGAGGGGCACGCCATCGAAAAACGCTCCGAAGACCACTGGCTACAAGACGTGCTGGCGCGTTACGCGGGCCAAAAGCCGCAAGTAGACGTGGACGCGGAGGACATCGCCATTTTCCAATACACGGGTGGTACTACGGGCGTCCCCAAAGCGGCCATGTCCACCCACTACGCGCTGGTGGCGAACACGTTACAATGCCGCGCTTGGCTTTCCCGCGAGGGGCACGAAGAGCGCTTTTTGGCGGCCATCCCGCTCTTTCACGTCTTTGGCATGGTGGCGGTGATGAGCTTTGCCGTCTCGATGCACGCCGCGATGATCATGGTCCCGAACGCGCGCGACATCAACGACGTAGTGGACAGTATCCACATTTTCCGTCCCACGATCTTCATGGGCGTTCCCGCGCTCTTCAATGCTATCAACAACCACGCGGGCGTCGTAGCGGGCAAATATGACCTTTCCTCGATCTACGCTTGCATCAGCGGCTCAGCTCCTCTGCCACCTGCAACCAAGCGCCGCTTCGAAGAGCTGACGGGCGGCACGTTATTGGAAGGCTTCGGCATGAGCGAAGCACCGACTGCCACCCACGCTAACCCCCTGCGCGGCGAAAATCGCACCGGCTCAATCGGATTGCCCTTCCCCGATATGGAGATGCGCATCGTGGACTTGGACGACGGCGAAACCGACTTGCCGGTGGGGGAGGTGGGCGAGCTGGTGATGCACGGCCCCCAGTTGATGAAGGGCTATCATGGGATGCCGACCGAAACCGCCAACGCGCTGCGCAAAGGGCCGGATGGCAAGCTGTGGCTTTATTCCGGCGACATCGCGCGCATGGACGAAGACGGCTACTTTTACATCGTGGACCGCAAAAAGGATATGGCCCTCATCGGCGGCTTCAATGTCTACCCGCGCAACGTGGAGGACGTGCTGATGGAGCATCCCGCCGTCCAAGAGGTAGGCGTGGCGGCCATCCCACACCCCGATCCGGCCAAGGTCGGCCAAGAGGCGCTCAAAGCGTGGGTGGTGGTTAAAGAAGGGCAAACCCTCACCGCCGAGGAACTGATCGCGTTCGCCAAGGAGCGCTTGGCCCGCTACGAAGTGCCCACGCGCATCGCCTTCGTGGACGAGCTGCCGCGCTCAACGGTGGGGAAGATTTTGCGGCGCGAACTGGCGCGTATGGAGATGGAAGAACGCGAGCGCGCCGCCAAAGCACAAGGCCGGCAGGATGCCTGATCCGCTGAGCCAAGGTGAATTTTGAGTCCGTCTATCGGGCGCGCAAAGTGCGCGCAGGTTTTAGAGACGGTCACACAGGAAAGCATGGGATAAATGGAGATCAAAGCGGCACTTTTTGACATTGACGGCACACTGACCAGCGGCGGCAAAATCTGGTATCCGCTGATCAAATCTCCGGACGTGCCCAGTTGGCGACGCGCCTGGCTTTACGCCACCGCCTACCCGCACTACATGCTCAGCCAGCGCGGGATGGTCAGCCAGGCGCGTTTCCGCGACCGCTGGGTGCGCTTGATGGCTTGGCTGATGAGCGGGTGGACGCGCGCGCAAGTGCAAGCGCTCAGCACGCGCATCGTGGAGGAGGTGCTGCTTACGCACTTGCGCGAAGACGTAGTCGCGCTGTTGCACGAACACCGCGAGCAGGGACGCCCGACGATTTTGGTTTCCACCATGTTCGGCTGCATCGTGCGCACCTTCAACGCGCACATCGGCGCAGAG
>JALSSH010000182.1 GCA_026984385.1 Ardenticatenia bacterium
GCGGCGATCAACACAAACGCCGCCGAGGAAATGTCGGCGGGCACGTGGAGCGTCAAGGGGCGCAACACATCGGGCGGGGTCAAGGTGATGTGCCCATTCTGCGTCCGGATGTCCGCGCCCATCGCGCGCAACAGGCGCTCGGTGTGGTCACGCGCAGGGCCAGGCTCCACAACGGTCAGCGGCCCTTTCGCGTACAGCCCAGCCAGCATCAAACAGCTTTTCACTTGCGCGCTGGGGATCGGCATGGCATACGTCATTCCGTGCAAGGAGGCGGGCGCAAAATGAAGCGGCGCATGGCCGTTGGTGTCGCCAACATGCGCGCCCATCGCGCGCAACGGCTCGGTGATCCGACGCATCGGACGGCGGCGGAGCTGGGCGCTGCCGTCCAGCGTGCTGTGGAAACGCTGACCGGCCAGCGCGCCCGCCAGCAAACGCATCGCCGTTCCCGCGTTGGCGCAATAAAGCGGGGCGCTCGGCGCGCGCAGTCCGCGCAGTCCGCGCCCGTAGACCGTGAGTTCGGTTTCGGTGTGTTGGACAATGTGCACGCCGAGCGCCCGCACGCTCGCAAGCGTTGCCAACGTGTCGCCGGCGGCCAACCAGCCGCGCACGCGCGTTTCGCCCGTCGCCAACGCGCCCAGAATAATCGCGCGGTGGCTGATGGATTTGTCGCCCGGGACACTCACGCGCCCGCGTAACGCTGCCCCGCCGCTGACGGTAATTACTGCGTGGCTCATGTGATCATTCGCTCCCCATACTGCGCGGTGTAAGCGCGGCGCGCTTCTACGATGACGCGCAAAGCTGCGTCGAGCGCCTGAGGATCGTCGAGCAAGGCTTCGAGCGCGTCCATCTGCTCACGCATCCGCGCGGCGGCGGCGCGCAATTGCTCCGCGTTGGTGGTGAACATGCCCACCAGCATCGCCGCATCGGTGCGCGCCAGGCGTGTTGCCCCGTCAAAACCGCCCGCCGCCAGCTCGTAAAGCTCCGCGTACTCCTCGGAGGCTTCCATCGCCAAGCGCATCAGCGCAAAAGAAAGCAAGTGCGGCAAATGGCTGGTAAGGGCGGTCACCGCGTCGTGCCGCGCCCGGTCCATCCAGAGCGGGTACGCGCCCACCGCCCCCACCAGTGCCTCGGCCAGCGCGCGCGCCTCTGGCGTAGTGCGGGCGGTTTCGCTCAGCACGAAGCGCGCGCCCGCGTAAAGCGTGGGGAGCGCGTTGGCGTAGCCGTTTTCCGCCAAGCCGCACATCGGATGCCCGCCCACCGCCAACACGTCCGCAGACAAACGGTCGAGCGCCTGGCAAATGCGCGTCTTGGTGCTGCCTAAGTCCATCACCAGCGCGCCCGCCGAAATGGGTAGCGTGGGCAGCAGCGCGGGGATGAGGTGCGAGGGCACAGCCAGGATCACGATGTCCGCGCCCGCCGCCGTGCTTGTGCCTTGGATAACGCCGCGCTGTTGGGCGACGGCCAACACGGCGGGCGCGATGTCCTCGGCGGTGATGCGCGCGACTTTGCCGCGCAAGGCCATCGCCAACGAGCCGCCCATCAAGCCCAGCCCAACGATGTGCACGGTGCAACGTTCCAGCGGCTTAGGCATGGTGCGCTTCCACTTCCGGCACGCGCCGCCCAACGATAGGGGCCAGGTGGCGCAGTTTTTCCACCAACGCGGCGAAACGCTCCGGCTTGAGCGACTGCCGCCCGTCGGAAAGCGCTTCTTCTGGGCGGGGATGCACTTCCACGATGATCCCGTCCGCGCCCGCTGCGATAGCGGCCATCGAGACACTTTCCACGTACTCCCATTTGCCCACCGCATGGCTTGGGTCAGCGATAACGGGCAGGTGCGTAAGATGTTTGAGCGCGGGCACGGCGTTGATATCGAAGGTGTTGCGCGTGTGCGTTTCAAAGGTGCGGATGCCGCGCTCGCAAAGCATCACACGCATGTTGCCATGACTGAGGATATACTCGGCGGCCATGAGCAGCTCTTCGATGGTGCTGCTCATGCCGCGTTTGAGCAAGACCGGCTTTTGGCTTTCGCCGACCGCGTGTAACAGGGCGTAGTTTTGCATATTGCGCGCCCCGATCTGGAACACGTCGGCGTATTGCCCCACCAGCGGCACGAGTTGGGGGTCCATGACCTCAGTCACGACGGGGAGGCCGGTGGCCTCGCGCGCCTCGGCCAGATAGACCAACCCCTCTTCGCCCAGCCCCTGGAAGCTGTAGGGGGAGGTGCGCGGCTTGAACGCGCCGCCGCGCAACGCTGTGGCCCCTGCTTCTTTGACGGCGTGCGCGGTTTCCAAGATTTGCTCGCGGCTTTCCACCGAGCACGGCCCCGCGATAATCGCCAAGTTCGGCCCGCCGACCTCGATCCCGTTCAGCGGCACGAGCGTATCGTCGGGGTGATATTCGCGGCTGGCGATCTTGTACGGGTGCGTGACCGACATCACCTGCACCACGCCATCCATCAGCGCGATCTGTTCTTTGTCAATCGGGCGTCCCCGCCCGATGACTCCGATAATGGTGCGCTCCTTGCCTTCGGAAATGTGCACGTCGTAGCCCATCGCACGGATACGAGCGATCACGTCGGAAACTTCGCGGGCGGTGGCCTGGACTGACATCACGACGATCATGGCTTTCTCTCCTGTGAATGTGTGTGACGCTTGGCGTTAACGTTGCGCGCGGTCGGGACGCAAACGCGCCGCCTCTCGCAAGTACACGTGGTGGATTTGGTCGGCGGCGCGTGTGGTGTTCCAAAGAATAAGCACACGGATACACATAGGCAGCCCGTCCGGCACGTTCATCTCGTGCCCGCAGAGCATCGCGGCATCCGTCCAACCCAGCTCACGGGCGGCGGCGGCGGGGTAAGCGGCGGTGAGGTCGGGCGTGGTGGTGAACCAGATCGCGGCGATCTCGTGCGGTTGCAAGGCGTTGGCCTCGCTCAGCGCTTGTAAAAGTTCGCGCGTGGCGCTCAGGATCGCTTCCCGCGTGTTGGCGAGGGCAGTGGTTGCGCCGCGTATGCCCTGGCAATGGGTGGATGTGCTCACGGTGTGTGCTCCTCTATGCAAAACAAAAAGGGCGCTGAGCTTTTCTGCTCGCGCCCTCGGTTTCCCGATTTGCGTCAACGGCCTAAAGCCGCGCAGTCCAGCTCAGAGCTGCCCCCTGTTGCCAAAATAAAAATAGAAATAAAAGCCAAAAGCGCCGCTCCCACCTTGTGGATGGGCGGTTGGATTTGCGGGGTACTGAGCGGACAAATGCGTTACCATTGTTGCGATATGCTCCTTTGACGCGGCACAGCTTAACATGAGCACGCGGAACTGTCAATCTGCAGACTTCGTTCAATCCGTACAAACGAGGG
>JALSSH010000183.1 GCA_026984385.1 Ardenticatenia bacterium
CATTGTTAGGCGGCGCGCCCTCCCGACGGCGAACGTTCCCCAGCGGTGGAGCGTTCCCCGACCGCCCGCGTCCCATCGCTACGTTGCCGCGCGAACGCGCAGCGTTTGCGCGGCGGGGTCAAGGGGCGCTTGCGCCCCTTGCGGGGGCATGGGGGCAGCGCCCCCCCACTTACCCGCGCAGCAGCAGGCGCGGCAATGTGCGCCAGGAAGGTAGCGCCCCGGCCAACAGCACGTTGACGCGGAACAGCCGCCCCGCCAACCACACCGCCCCCGCAATGCCCAACGCCAGCAGCCCCAAGCTCAAGCCCAGCTCCCAAGCCGGAACGTCGCTCACCACCAAGCGCATCACCATCGCCAGCGGCGCGGTCAGCGGGAAAAGGCTCAGCACGCGCGCCAGCGCCCCGCTCGGCTCTTCGGCGAACATCTGCAAAAAGAAAAACGGGATCGCGGCGGGCAGAGTCACCACCACGACGAAGTTTTGCGCTTCTCGCACCGAGCCGCTCAGCGCGCCGATGGCCGCCATCAAGCTCCCGAAGAGCAAAAAGCCCAGCACAAAGTACACCAGCGCCAAGACGATCCGCGCCGTGCCGATGTGCACGTCGCCCAGCGCCGCCGAGACCGTGCCCGCACGCGCGCCCAGGTATAGCAGCGTGCCGCCGAGTGTCCCGATCTGCAGCAGCGCGCCCAAGCCCATCGCGGCCACCTTCCCCGCCAGCAACGCCAACGGACGCACCGAGGCGATCACGATCTCCACCACGCGGCTTTCCTTCTCTTGCACCACGCTTTGCATCAGATAGCCGCCGCCCCACATCATGCCGAGCATGGTCAGCAACCCGAACGCATACACCAGCGCCCAAGCCCGCGTTTCGTTGCGCGTTTCCGCCTCACCGCTTGTGCCGAGCCGATGTTCGACCACAAACGCCGGATCGCGCAGCCGCAGATAGAGCACCTCATACTGCTCGGCGGGCACGTTGTAAAGCGCGCTGCGCAGCAAAAAGTCCTCGAACGGCTTTTGCGTCTCCATCGCCTGAACGTTCAGCGCGCCCACATAAACGATCACCTCGCCGCCTTGTACAAAACTCGGCGGAATTTCGTAAAGCGCGTCGATCTCCCCCGCGTCCAGGGCCGCCAAGCCCGCCTCCACGTCCGCATACGCGCGCACCCACTCCCGCGCGCAATACGGCGAGGCCAAGCGCTTGAGCGCCGCCTGCCGCTGCTCCGAAGGGGCGCCGACCGCGCTCAACGCGGCGATCTCCTCGCGCGAGGGCGTGCAATCCACCGAAGGGTAACTTTGCGGCGGCGGGAAGAGCTTTTCCGCCGTGCGGTCCACATACCCCAACGGCGAGGCGGCCACCTGCGGCGTCACGTCGGCGGGCGGGGTTTCGTCCGCGCCCGCGCGCCAGTCCTGATACCCTCGGTAGCCGTAAAACGCCAGCACCGCCAACAGCGGCACGCCGAACGTCACAAAAAGATAGGCTTTGCGGTGGAAAAGTTGCCACAGCTCAAAGCGGAACACATCTCCCCAGTGCTTCATCGTTGCCCCCATCCTTTACGCTGTCGCTGTGCCGTCCGCGCGTCGCCCGCGCTGGTCAAGGTGCGCTGACCGCTGCGCAGCGCTTGCCACAGCGCGCGTGGCGTGAGCATCTTCCCGTACATCAGCATCCCCAAGCGGAACACCTTGGCGCTCAAGGCCACCACCGCCACCACCGTCAGCGCCTGAATGCCCACGCTGACCCCAATCTGCCAGGCGGGCAGATGGCCCAACGTCACGCGCAAAAGCAAGCTCATTGCCGCCGTGAAGGGCACAAAGGTAAGCACGGTCGGCAGCGGCCCATTCGGATCGTTGATATACGTGCCCGTGAAAATGATCGGCAAGACCAACACCAGCGTAAAGACGCCCGCCAGTTGGCGGCTTTCCGTCTCGGCGGTCACCGCCGCGCCGATGCCTAACATCACCGCCGCGAACAGCAAAAAGTTGGAAACGAACAGCACGCCCAAAAGCCCCAGATCGGCAGGGGCAAAGCGCGCCCCGCTCACAAACTCGCGCGCGGTTTCGTTCAGCAGCGCGATCAGCACGCCCGCCGCCGCCCAAAGCGCGACTTGGGTCAGCGCCAGCGCGCCCAAGCCCAACAGCTTGCCCCAAAGCAGCTCCAAGGGGCGTAAACTGGTTGCCAGTATCTCCATCAGGCGGTTTTCTTTTTCTTCCACCACGCCGCTCATCAAAAACTGCGCGGTGGTGCTGGTCGCCATCACGTAGAGCATCACGAAGAGCAACGGCAACATCAACCGCCCGATCAAAGCGGCTTCGCTCAGCTCGGCGCCACTTTGGGCGTCGCGCAACACATACTCGATCTTTTCCAGCCGTGCGGGCGGCAAGGGCACGTCCGAGGGCACGCGACGAGCAATTTGGGCGCGCAAAAAGTCCTTGATCTGCTCCCGCAGCTTTTGCGGCACACTTCGCCGCGCGTAAAGCGCCACCTGGCCGCTGTAAACGTAGTGATCGCTCAGCACAAAGTAGGCGTCCAGCTCGCCCGCCGCCAACTGTTGCGCGGCGAACCGTTCCAGCGCGTCGAAGTACGCGCCCGCCTCGCCGCTTTCCGTCGGCTGGGGCGGCGAAAGTTGCGGGTCGGCGATGGGGAAATAGCCGTAAGGGTTCGGCCCTTGCGCTTGGAGCACGCCCGCGCGGTCAACGTAGCCCACGCGGTGGAAAGCGTCCAAGTCGCTTTCGCTGCGGTTCGCCAAGTAGCCGATCAGCACCATCGCTCCTAACGAGATCAGCGGCACGCCGAACGCGGTAAAAAGGAAGCTGGGGCGGCGGAAGTTGTAAAGATATTCCCGCCGCAACACCAAAAACACCTTACGCCAGGACATGCGCCCCCTCCTCCGCCGTTGGGTCTGCCGCGCCCGCCACCTCCACGAATATCTCGTCCAGGCGCGGCACGGCCAGCTCAAAGCGGCGCACGCGGAAGTTTTCGCCGCGCGCCAACGCCGCCATCACGTCGTCGGGCGTCACGCCTTCGGCCAGGTGCAAGAGCACGCCGCGCCCGTTCTCGCCGCGCTCCACACGCGCCACTCCGGGCAGCGCTGCCCAGTCGCCCTCGCCTTCCACGATCACGGCGTTGCGCGCAAAACGCCCGCGCACTTCGTCCACCCGCCCGTAAAGTACCCGCCGCCCTCGGTTGAGCATCAGCAGGCGGTCGGCCATTTCCTCCACCTGGTGCATCTGGTGCGTGGACATGACAATCGTCGTGCCTCGGGTGCGCATCCGGTAGAGCATGTCCTTAATCAAGCGTGTATTGACCGGATCGAGGCCGGAAAACGGCTCGT
>JALSSH010000184.1 GCA_026984385.1 Ardenticatenia bacterium
CCGTACATACTCGTTTCACGGTGACCCCTTGCTTGACACGCGCCGTTCACTTGT
The DNA here is from genome assembly GCA_026984385.1 of Ardenticatenia bacterium. GTDB lineage: Bacteria > Chloroflexota > Anaerolineae > Aggregatilineales > Aggregatilineaceae > JALSSH01. The sequence goes on from JALSSH010000184.1 coordinate 55, forward strand.
GCCACAATCACGGCAGAGTTCTTTCATACCTTAAGGTTAAGTTACAGCCTTCCTGTGCGGATGTCAAACGCTGGGTGCTCGCACATCGAAAATAAATTGCTCAGCGTTCTAAGGCGACGAGCGTCATTGCCCCGCATACCTTGCTTGTGCTCTCGCCCAAGGAGACCGCTCCATGCCCGAATTTATTAATCGTCCTCCGCGCATCCAACCGGAGCTGCCTCTCGGCGAGGTCGCCATTCCCAATCCTCCAGCCGAAGACAACGGCGGTCGCCAACAACTGATCCAAGTAGCCTTGCCGATGATCACCATCATCGGCTATGTCATTGTTAGCGCCAGCGGCCAGGGCCGTAGCATGATGTTGTTGATCCCGATGGGGCTTTCGGTGGTCGCTTCCACCGCCGTAGCGCTGATCGCGTTTTTTAACGACATGCGCGAAGAGGAAAAGCGTAACCGTGCCTACCGCCAGCGGCTGGCCGAGCTGCGCCACGAAATGACCAATTCGCACGACATCCAGCGCCGCTTTTACAACTACAACTATCCCGCTCCCCAAATCACGCTCCAAATTGCCCGTGACCGCAAAAGCACGCTCTACGGATTGCGGCTTTGGGAACGGCGCACCAACGACAGCGACTTCGGCGCAATCCGCCTAGGGATCGGCACACGCCCTTCCACCGTGCTCTACACGCTGCAATCGGCCTCCGAAGACGAAAACCCATTCCTGCGTGAGGCGCGCAAATTGCAAGAAGACTCGCGTTTTGTGGCCGACGCACCGATCACGATCCCCTTGCGGCGCTATATCCAACCCCAAAGCACAGAGACCGAAAAACGCGATGAAGAAGAAGAAACACCCGAGCAAAAAGCCGTAGACGCGCGCTTTGCCGTCGGCATCGCGGGCGCTAACCCCCAACTGACCTACGACTTTGTGCGCGCGATCATGGCGCATTACACGGCTTTTCACGCGCCCACCGACGCGCGGCTGTATGTGGTTGGGTCACCGACATCGCGCGATCAATGGGAATGGGCGCGCTGGCTGCCGCATTGCAACTCCTCCCGCGACGCCCAGGGCACGGGCGACCAACTTTGCTTCCAGCCGGAAAGAGTGCGGCGATTTTGGGACGAGTTGCAAACCGAGCTGGAGCGGCGACAGTTGCGCTTGGAGGACAAAGACGCCACCGACGACCCGACTTTGCCGCATCTGCTGGTGGTGGTAGACGGGCTGGGCGTGCAAGGCGAGGATTCCCCGCTGAACGCCGTCCAAGCCGAAGCCGCCGTCACGCTGCTTTTGCAACGTGGGCCGCTGCTGGGCGCCTCGATCCTCTTCATCGTGCCGCAGCGCGCGCTCATCCCCAGCGAGTGTACCGCCGTGATCGAAGTCGAAGAAGGCGAACACGGCCCGCTTTTCCGCTATGCCGAAGTGGGCGTCAACACGCCGCGCTTTGTCGGCACGGCGGATCAATTGGACGCGGTGCGCGCCGAACAAGACTTCGCGCGCAAGTTGGCCCCGCTGGCCGTGCCAACCACGTTCGGCGCCGATTTGCCGCGTTCGGTCACCTTGCTGGAAATGCTCAGCGCCGAAACCGTCGAAGCGATCCCGATCCTGGAAAATTGGCGCAAAAGCCGCCAACCGGAAAACGCCGAGTGGCTCGGCGTGCCCATCGGCCTTATGCCCGGGAACAAAGTGCGCGAGCTGCGCTTTTCGGCTCAGGGCGACGGCGTGCACGGCATGATCGCGGGCACGACCGGCTCCGGCAAGTCCGAGTTGCTGTTGACGTTGATCGTGGGGCTGGCGCTGAAATACGACCCCAGCGTGATTAACTTTGTGCTGGTGGACTATAAGGGCGGCGCAGCCTTCGACCCGTTCAAAAAGCTGCCGCACGTGGTGGATATTGTCACCAACTTGCAAGGAAGCGCCGGCGTGCGCACCTTTACCGCGCTGCGTTCGGAGCTAAACCGCCGTAGCAAGCTCATCGCCAGCACCAATGTTAAGCACATCGTGGACTATCGCAGACAAGGGCTACATCTCACGCACGAACCGTTCCCCTTCCTTTTTATCATCGTGGACGAGTTCGCCGAGATGGTCAAGGACAACCCGGATTTTAAGGCCCAACTGGATAGCATCACACGCTTGGGGCGCGCGTTGGGCGTGACGTTGATCACGGCCACGCAAAGGCCAGCGGGCGCGGTCACCGACCAGATGCGCGCGAACATGAAGTTCCGCATCTGCTTACGTGTGGAAACGATGGAAGACAGCCGCGAGCTGTTGCGTCGTTCGGACGCGGCCTTTTTACCGCCCAACATCCCCGGGCGCGCGTATTTGCAGGTGGGCAATGAAAACGTAGAGCTGATGCAAGTGGCGCGCGCCGGTGGCCCCTACGTCGGGCCGGAGATTGACACCGAACCGCCCGTGATCTGGCTCAAACGTCGGCAACACACCGCGGCCCGAAAGCGCGGCCCACTAGAAAAAGCGCCCGCGCTCTCCGATGTGCTGGTGGAGATGATGCACCGCCAGGCCGAGGAAAACGAGGACGTGCTGCGGCAAAAGAAACCCTGGCCGGACCCGCTCCCCAAGCGTTTGCCACTGGACGCAGAATACATCGGCGACGAGGCCGAGCCAAACCCGCTGCTCCCGCTCAATCCGGCGGTGCGAGATTGGCAGCGCGGCCAGGGCGCTTGGCGCGGCGTGGACTGGGAAACCGAGGCCATGCGCGCAACCGTCGGCTTGATCGACAACCCCATCCGCGCCGAGCAATTGCGCCTGACGCTCGACCTCACACGCGGGCACGCGGCCATTTTCGGCGCATCCGGTTGGGGCAAAACGTTTTTCCTGCGCACACTAATCACCAGCCTAACCGCGACCCACTCACCGCAAGAGCTGCATCTCTACATGCTGGACTTCGGCGGGCGCGGGCTGGACGTGTTGGAAGCGCTGCCGCATCGAGGCGCCTCGATCATGCCCTCAGAAGAGGAGCGCGTGGAGCGGCTTTTGCGCAAACTGGAGCGCGTGTTGGAGGAGCGTAGCGCGCTTTTCAGCCAGGCGCGTGCCGACACGCTCAACACCTACAACGCCAATCATCCGGAAAATATCCAACCGGCGATCTTGCTGGTGATCGACAACTTCGCGGAGTTCAAGGAAAACTACGAGCGGCTGATCCCCCAACTGTTGGGCATTGCGCGCGACGGGCGCGCCTACGGCGTGCATCTGGTCGTGACGGCAGAACAAGGGAGCGCCATCCCGGGCAAGCTCTTTAGCTTGATCACCGAGCGGCTGGTGCTCAAGTTGGCGGACAGCACCGAATACGCCAACATCGTCGGACGCGGCGTGCCCGGGATAGACGACGTGCCAGGGCGCGGTTACGTGGCGATAGAACGCACCCCGCTGGAGTTCCAAGCCGCCTTGCCCGTCAGCGTGACGGCGGAAGACGAGGCCGAAGGCTTGGACGACACCTCCAAGTTGGAGATGCTCACGCGCGTGATGGCGCGCGCCTGGGAAGACAAGCCGCGCCCGGAGGGGATCGAGATTCTGCGACCGGTGATCGCGCTGCGCGAGGTGTTGCCACCGCTGGGCCAGGGGCCGGAGCGCGTGCAGGTGATCTTGGGCGTGGAAGACCTCAATCTTGAGCCGGCCACGCTGGACTTGCGCCAACGCGGGCCGCACTTCGTGGTGACCGGCCCGCCGCTCAGCGGCAAGACCACCGCTTTGCGCGCCTGGGTCTTGGCGTTGGCGCACAGCTACCCACCGGAGCGCGTGCAGATGGTGTTGATCGACTTTCAGCAGCGCTTCTTCAAGTACGGCGGGCAACACACGCTCGGCGATCTGCCGCATGTGTTGGCGACCGTCTCGGAAAAAGACCAGTTGGACGACGTGATCGCCAAGTTACGCTATGAGTACACCGCGCGGCCTGAAGACGACCCTCGACCGGAAATTTTCGTCATCGCGGACAATTACGACGACTTCCCCAACGTGGTCGGCACGCCCACTCGCGCCCAAGCGTATCGAGATATGGCAGATATGGCGCGCAAGTTCGGGCCGGAAGGGCTGCATTGCGTGATCGGTGGCTCGATGGGCATTTTGCGCTCGATGGACGACTGGATGAAGCAAGTTGTCGCGCCACGCTACGGGTTGGGGTTGGACGCAGACGCGGCGGGCGCGCTGGGCGGCAGGGTGCGCGGTGGCGGGGCGGAGCTGCCTCCCGGGCGTGGCTATGTGGTCAAAGCCGGGCGCGTGGCGCTCATCCAAACCGCTTTGCCGCACGACAAAAACGATCTGGAAGGCTCGCTCGACCGTTGGGTTGAGGAAATCCGCGCCGCCTACGAGCAAACGGCACGCTGGTATATGGAGATCAATCCGCCGCCCGAACCGAAACAGGAGGCCACCGAAAAAACCGACGAGCCACGCAGCTTACGCGAACGAGGGGGGCGTTAGAAAATGGCCGAGCGCGTGAATGTGACCATCACTTCGGAGCTTTTCGACGAGCCGGAACAAGAAGCCTCGATCCGCACCAATTTGACGGCGCGCGCGCTCATCGAGGAGATATGCCGCGAATTTGACTTGCTTCAGGGCGAATATGTGCTCAAACGACAAGGGGAAGAAACGCCACTAGACCCCAACAAAACGTTGGCACAACTCGGCGTGAAGATGGGCGATATATTGCTTTTTGAGCGCGAACAAAGGCGGCTCAGCCAGCAGATCGTGCGGCGCGGCGGGCGTTTTTTCCAGCGCATCCCAGGGGCGAAAGTGGCCGTCTTGGTCGAAGAGCAAAGCGGCCAAGCGTTCCCTATTCGTTGGCAACCGGCGATCGTCGGGCGCCCCAGCGCAAACAATCCGACCAGCGCAGAGATATTGGCGGTGAATTTGGGCACGTTGCCGAACGCAAAAACCGTTTCGCGCCAACATGCGCAGATCACAGAACAGAAGGGGCGCTACTTTTTGGAAGGGCTGGCAAAACGCAACCCGACGTTCCTCAACGAGGAAGAGCTGGCGCACGGAGAAAAGCGCATGTTACGGGCGGGCGACCGTATCCGCGTGGGCCGAATCACACTTCGTTTTGAGCTGCGCGCAGATTGAGGGGGGGCAGGCAATCGCCGCCTATGTACGCGGGGAAACGCTACGGCAGGCGTGCAAACACCTCATGGCGCAGCCGCTGGAGCAACCCGCCACGTTGCGCTGTGCCGTCGTTTTCGGCAATGTAGCGCCGCGCCACCTCGTTCAGCGGTGGAAAGTCTTCGACGCGCACGGCGTTCATCATGGGTGAGGCGTCGCGCAGCGCGCGCAACGCTTCCCCCAACAGTCCGTTATACGCCCCCTTAAGCATATATCCTACGGCCAGTCTCACCACCGCCCGCCGTGAGCGAAAATATTTGTAGTTGAGGTAAAGCGCGTTGCGCACCAAGTAGTAGTAGCGTCCGTCGCGCCAGTTCAGCCGCGCGTCGGGCGCGATTTTGTGCCGCACCACCACGCGCGGATCGTAGGCCACTTGCCAGCCCGCTGCGATCAATTGGTAACCCAGGTCCAGCTCCTCCCAGTTGAAAAAGAGGCGTGGGTCGTAGCCGCGCGTTTGTTCCCAGGCGGCACGGCGCAGCGCGTGTGCGCCGCCGGCGAAGCGCGTCGTCAAAAAGCGTTCGGCGCGCTTTTCAAAAAGGCGACGGGGATAGGCCCAGTTTAGCCAATCGTCCTCGTTGGTAAAGTAGTTTTTCAGCCGAAAGCCGACCGCTCCTAGGCGCTTGTTTTCATGGAAGAGCGAGACAATCCTTTGGAGCGCGTGGTCGCTTTCAAAGACGGCGTCGTTGTCCAGACTGACGATGATCGGCGCGTCGCCCTGTGTGTTGCCCACGTTGCGACCGGCGGCTACGCCCAGGTTGTGCCCCATTTCCAGCAAGTGGATCGCGTCGGCTTCATGTAACGGGCGCAGCGCCTGGAGCGTTTCCTCGTCGCTGCCCTGGTCTATCACCCAGATCGTGGCGTGCACGTCGCGTTGTTGTTGCACGTTGGCGATGGTTTCGAGGATCAAGTCGCGCCGATTCCAGGAAAGGATCACCACGTCTAGCGTCGGCGGCGTTCGGCTCATTGTGTCCCTCTGCTCAAACGGCCAAAAGCTAACGTATCAATCTTCAATTTGCGGCGCACGAAAACGTACATGGTGGCGTTTTGCGCCAGCATAGCGAGCGTGGTTGCGAGCGCCGCCCCTTCAATGCCCCAGCGTGGGATCAGGGTTACGCTCAGTGTGAAGGTCAGCGCCACGCCGCCCAGCGCGATCGCGCCGCTGGCGCGCTGGTGCACGGTCAGATGCAACAAGTCTGCCAGCGGGCCGGAAGCGGCGTTGACCAGATGGCCGAACGCCAAGATGATCAGCGCGTTGCGCCCCGCGACGAACTCCGCGCCGAAGATGTGCAACAGCGGGGAGGCGAAAACCAGCAATCCCAAGACCATGCCCAGCGCCAAGGTCAGCGAAAGCGCGGTTGCCAGCGTCACCAGGCGCTGCAGGTTCGCCCGATCCCCCTGATGATAAAGTGGGGCGATACGCGGGGCGACCACAGCGTTAACCGCATAGAGGACAAAACTCACCAGGCTGGCGGCGCGCGCGGCGGCGGCGTAAATGCCGGTTTGGGTCGAGGAGAGCGTCAGGCCGACAATCAGGATATCCACGCGGCTCAAGGCGACCGAAGCGCCGTCCACGATGGTCATGGGGAGCGCGATCCGCAGCCAGGCGCGCATTTCGTAGGCGGGTGACACATCGCGCAAGCGCGCGCCCAGCCGTTGCCGCAGTGCCCACGCTTGCAACGCCGCCACGATCAGCACGGCAGCCAACATGCCGATCACGCCGTGTAGCGCGCTCAGATCGCCGCCGCGCGCCGTGTAGAGCGCGCCTACCCCCAGCATAAGCAAGATGGGTTGCACCACGTAGGGCAAGCCGTAAGCGGTCGCCACATCGCCCAGGCTGCGGATGGCGTCTACCTGGACGTTTTTCAGCGCGAAAAAGGGCACGCCGACCAACCCCAGCGTCAGCACGGCCAGGTTGACTTGTGCGGGCGCAAACCCTGCGAAGAGCAGTGCAACGACCGCCCCCAACAACGCTCCCGTCCCCAAAGCGATCAAGCGGAATGCACGCAACGCGCCTTTGGCGTGCGGCCAGTCTTGCGTGGCGGCGTACTCGGGCAGAAATTTGAGCGTGCACAGCGGCATCCCCAGCGCGCCAAAGACCGCCAGCAGTTGCGCCCAACTGGAAGCATACGCATAATCGCCAAAGCTCGCCGCGCCCAACCAACGCGCCAGCAACACTTGAGAAGCGTAAACCAGCACCGCGCCGCCCGCTTGCAACACGAACGCGATCCCCGTGCCGCGCACCAGTGCGGCGACCATCGGCGCGCGCCAGGCACGGCGCAGCGCCTCTCGCAGCGGCAGCGGTTCACTCATGCTCGGTCTCCGATTTGGACGCGCGCGGCGCTGTGCAGCGCAACTCGCCTCGGGCGCGTGCGCGCACGTCGGCGGCCAGGCGCGGCAGCAAGGCCCAGGGTTCAACCAGGTAGCGGTAGCCGAGGCGACCCGGTTCGGCCAGCAGACGCCCCAGCCACTCCAGCCCCAGGCGGCTCATGGCGCGCGGCGGAGTGGGAATTGCTCCGGCGACGTAGTCCAGCGCAGCGCCGACCGTCAACATACAGGGAACGCGAAGCGCGGCGGCGTGTGCGGCCAGCCAGCGTTCTTGGCGCGGCATCCCCATCCCGACCAGCAACACATCCGCTCCCCAGGCGTTGATCGCCTCCACGATGGCGCGATTGACGGCGGGATCGGCGGCGGGGAAATAGCCGTGACGTGCGGTGAAGACCAGCGAGGGGAAACGCGCACGCACGATTTGCGCGCCACGCTCGGCCACTTCCGCCGTGCTGCCCAGGTAGTAGACGCGCCAACCTTCCTCGGCGGCCACCCCCAACAAAGGCGGCAGCCAGTCCACCGAAGTAAAGCGGTTGGCGTGGCGCAACGGCAACCCGAGCAACCGCCCCCAAGCCACCAGCGGCATTCCGTCTATGAAAACAGCGTCCGCCAGGGCGTAAAAGACGCGCATCTCCGCGTGACGATGGTAAAGCGCCACGCTGTGCAAATTGTGGTGGCCGATCAGGCAGCGCTGGCGGGAGGTGACGGAAGCGCGGATCAGGGCGTAGAAGCGCTCCACCGTGAGCGCGTCCACCCGAACGCCCAACAGGCGACAACGGAGCACTTCGGCGAGCAGTGCGCGGGGGGTGTTCGGCGTGGTCATCGGTCAGAACGCCCCTTTGCGTAACAAGACGGATTGCACGGTCAGCCAAAGGATTTTGAGATCGAGCCAGACCGAGTAGTTGCGAATGTAGTACAGGTCGTCCTCGGTGTGGAGGTGCATAGGGCGGTCGGCGCGCCCGTTGACTTGCCACCAGCCGGTGATGCCCTGGGGCACTTCAAAGCGCTTGCGCTGCCAATCTTCGTAGCGCTCAACCAGCCAGGGCAGCTCCGGCCTGGGGCCGACAAGGGACATCTCGCCGCGTAGAACGTTGAAAAGCTGGGGTAGCTCGTCTAGGCTGGTGCGGCGCAAAAAGCGCCCAACGCGCGTCACGCGGGGGTCGTCGGCGCGTTTGTGGATCAAATTGCCGTCCGCGTCCAAAGCGCTCACCTCGGCCTGGAGCGCTTCCGCCCCAACGATCATGGTGCGGAACTTGTACATCGTGAAGAGCCGCCCGCCTTCCCCGACGCGCTTTTGTTTGAAGAGTGCCGGCCCTGCGCTATCCAAGCGGATCGCCAGGGCAACGGTCGCCATCAGCGGCAACGCGGGGATCATTGCCAGCGAGGTGACAAGCAAATCGAACGTGCGTTTGACCAGGCGTTGGAAAGGGTCGAGCACCGGCTCTTTGAGGCTGAGCAAGGGCATTCCGCCGAAGTTTTCCACGTTGAGCCGCAAAAACGCCAAGTCGAAGTAGTCCGGCAACAAGCGGATGTTGACCGGCAGCGCTTGCAAGCGATAAACCAGCGCGCGCAGATCGTGCGTGTGCCCCCGTGGGAGCGCGATCACGACCTCGGCGACGTGATGCGCGGCGATCACGTGTGGCGCTTCGGCGAGCGTGCCGAGCGTGGGCAGGTCGTCGGGGGGATTGTCGCAGAGGAAGCCGAGCACTTCCAGGCCGAGCCAAGCGTGTGCGCGGAGCGTGGCGGCGATCTCGCGGGCGTTTTCGCCTGCGCCCACGATCAGCACGCGGCGTTTCGGGTAACGCCCGCCACCCCGCCAGCGCACCCAAGCGCGCACGGCCAAGCGATGCAGCACAGTTAGCGCGAGATCGGCCAGCAGGAAGTAACCGTATTCCAGGCGGGAAACGTCACGGTAGGTGAAGTAGAGCCAACCGGCCAGGGTCAGCCAGGCGAAGAAGATCGCTTCGGCCAGGCGCATCAGCTCCAGGACGGGATGAGCGAGATATTGCGGGGCGTAGACGTTGAGCACGGCAAAAGTTGCGCCCCAAAGCAGCGCGCCCATCACATAGACGGGCAGCGGCAAAAGCCAAGTGTTGGGGTCGGCCTGGCGACCAAGCGGGATCGCGGTGCGCGTGAGCGTCGCCAGGCCTAGCGCCGCCCACACCAAAGCCAGATCGGAGAAGAAAAGAAATAGCGTGAAGCGCAGATTAAACTGTCGTGTCATGGCTCATCCGCTCGCACGTTGTGCTCCGTCCGCCAAGTATAGCAGTTTTCGCACACCTCGCGCGCGTCGCCCGCCCGCGCTATACTCCCCGCGTGCACAAGCGACGAACACAGCAGGGAGAGATCATGCGACTGGGCATCATCGGCTTACCCAACAGCGGCAAGACCACACTTTTTAACGCGCTGACCGGCTCTGATTACCCCACCGAGCCGTTTTCCTCCGGCCAGTTAGAAGTCCACACGGCGGTTGTCAGCGTGCCGGACGCGCGCCTAGAGCATTTAGCCCAGGTCTTCCACCCCCGCAAAACCGTTTACGCCACCGTGACCTATACGGACATCGGCGGACTGGACAAGGGTATCGGTGAAGGCGGGCTGAGCGGCCCGATGCGCAACGCGCTGGCGCAGGTGGACGGCTTTTTGCACGTGGTGCGCGCCTTTGACGATCCGGACGTGCCGCACTCGCTGGAAACCGTCGATCCGCTGCGTGACCTGGCGATCATTGACGGCGAGTTTTTGCTGCTGGACTTGATCACGGTGGAAAACCGCCTGGCGCGGTTGGCAGAAGAGCGGCAAAAGGGCAAAGTGGAAAATCGCCGCCAAAACGAGCAGGAAACCGCGCTGATGGAACGGCTGCGCGCTCATCTGGAAGCCGAACAGCCCTTGCGCGATATGGAGCTGACGCCCGAAGAGCAAAAGTTGCTGCGCGGCTACGGCTTCTTGACGCTCAAGCCGGTGCTGGTGATCTTCAATCGCGGCGAAGACGACCCCGACCCCGCCGCCGAGTTGAACTACGCGCACCGCCAAACGCAAGTGCTCAGTCTCTACGGCAAGCTGGAAGCCGAGATCGCCCAGCTCGACGATCCGGACGACGTGGCGTTGTTTCTGGCCGAATACAAGCTCGACCAGCCGGTGCGCGAAAAGGTGCTGCGGCTCTCCTACGATCTGCTCGGCATCCAGTCCTTTTTCACTTACGGTGAGGACGAGGTGCGCGCCTGGCCGTTGCGCAAGGGCAGCACCGCCGTTGAAGCAGCCGGCACGATCCATTCGGACTTGGCGCGCGGCTTTATCCGCGCGGAAGTGGTCGCCTACGACGATTTCGTCGCGGCGGGAAGCAACATGGCGCAGGTCAAGGCACAGGGCAAGTTCCGCTTGGAGGGTAAGGACTACATCGTGCAAGACGGCGATATGATCGTGGTGCGCTTCAATGTGTAAGTGGGGCGCTGCCCCACACCCCGCAAGGGGCGCTCGCGCCCCTTGACCCCGCCGCGCCAACGCTGCGCATTCGCGCGGCAGAGGAGGCGCGGAACGTGGACGGTCGCAGGCTTGCTCACTGCTGAGAAGCGTCCGTCGGATCGGCGCGCCGCCCGCGTGCGCTTTCAGCGCACCAGCGCGGCAAAAGCCGCGCTGAGGACTGGCGCAGCCAGTCCTGCGGGCGGCGCGCCAACGGCCCACTCGCCGCAAACGCCTGGCCGCCGGCGGGCGCTCAGCGCCGCGAGTCGCGCGGTAGCGCGGCTCGCGGGGGGTGCAGGGGTCGCAAGACCCCTGCTGGGGGCGCGGGGGCGAAGCCCTCGCTACTCCACGCGGCGCAACGCCAACTTGTACCGCGCCGCCCGCTGCGCAAAAGGCGACATCGCCCCGATCACCAACGTGACCTCACCCCCGCGCGGCACGTCAAACGTCGCACCCGCCGTGTTGCGCGCGCTGAGCGCCAGCGGTTGCACCGTCGCCGCGCCGTCCGCGCCGCGCAACACCAACGCCACCGTCCAATGCTGGGCTACCCGCTGCTGAATGCGCAAAAAGCCCTCCGGCTTCCACACCGAGCCGACTTCTTCGGCCCCGTCCAACAAGCCCAGCTCCTCAATGCCCAAATTGTCCAGCGCCAAACCCTGTTTGGTGATGCTCACGTCGGTTAAATACTCAAAGCGCACCCAAATCTGCTTGCCCGCATACGCGCTCAGGTCAACCCGCTCACTGACCCAGCCCGAAGAATCGCCGCTGTAGGACGGCCCGGGCGCGTTCGGAGCGCTCGTGGCGGCGTGCGCGCCCCCCACCACCGACCACGTCCGCCCGCCGTCGTCGGAAACCAACACGTGCCACCAGTCCAAGTCCGGCTCGGTTTGCCACCAAGCGTCAAAAACCAGCGTCGCGCGCGAAAGCTCGCGCAGATCAAAATGCGCGCTCAGCCGTGCCAAGCTGTCGCTGCCGTTGTACGACCACCACATCCACTCGCCTTCGCGCGGCGCGGTGCTGAGAAGCGGCGCGCTGTCGGCCCCGTCGAAACTGAGCCGATACGTGCCCGCCTCGTCAATCCGGTAGTAGTCCGCGCCATATTGATTGACCGAGCTTTCCAACGTCCAGCCGTTCGTGTCCACGTGTAGCGCCGAGGGCTGGATCGGGTTCGGCATGTCCAACGTCTGATAGTAGTAGCGCCCGTCGCCCACAAAGGGGTCGTCCAGCAAATTGGCTAAAATCCAGTCTGCAAAGACCGCGTCCACGTCCTCCGCATAGCCCAACGCGCTGAGCGTGTGTTGCACCGAGGCCAGCCCGTCATACGGATCGGCAGCCAAAGCCCGCACAAAGTCCAACCCAAAGCGCTCGTACAGATACAGCGTGAAGAGATAGGCCGCGCCGTAGTGCCGCCCCATGTCCTCAAAGCTCCAACCGTCGAGTTGCAAGTCCGGCGCGTCCAGAAACTCGATCAGGTTGCCCGCGCCCACATAGCGCGGATGAAAGCCGTTCAGATGCTCGGCAAGCTGCGAAAAGCCCTCGTTGAGCCAACGCCGCTCGTTGCCGTCCACGTGGAACTGGATCAGGTGCTGCTGCTCGTGCGCCAACGTCGCCAGATATTCCTGCGAACCTAGAGGCGCTTCGTCCAACCCCAGGTAAATGATGTCGCGCTGATTGCTTTGCGGGCACAACGAGCGCGGACACTGATCTTCGGGATTGAACGCGCCGTAAATGCCCAGGCCGATGCTGGCTTGGTTTAAGATAAACATGCGCGGATCGCCGTCTATGCCTGCGCCCTGCAACTGGCCGTAAATGGAGGCGTTCAACGGCCAGATGTGTTGCTCGAAGAAGTTCGCCGCTTCAGCGAGCGCCTCCTCGTCCACCGCCACGCGCGGCTCAAACCAGAAATAAGCGTGCTCGCTGACATAACGCAGCACAAACGCGCGCGGCGTCTCTCGTCCGCTGCCGAGCGGGAAGAAGCGCTCGCGTTCGCCCACCGCATACGTCCGCGTGGTGAACGGGCCGTACATCTCCTCGGCGCTCTTCCAACCCACGTCCACCAGCCAATCGGCCTCGGAACGGTGCGGCAAGGTCAGCGGCGCGTCCGCCCAGGAAAGCAGTGCCCCGTGTTTGCCGCCGTCCTGGGCGTGGAGATGGGCGGACGCGCTCAACACGCCCACCCCCCACATCAGCGCCAAAAACACCTTCACCATGTGCTTACATCGGCGTTTCATCGCCTCTGCCTTATTGCTTCTCCAGCGTTACCGTATACTGGGCGGGTTCGGTGGTCACGGGCGCCAGACCGGAAACCACCAGCACCGCGTCGCCGTACTGCCCGCCGACCGTGAGCGTCCACTCGCCTTCGGGCGCGTCTGCGCCGCTCAAAAGGCGCGTGACGGGCGCTTCGGCGTTGGCCGTTTGCACAAGCTGGACGTTGAAGCGCTGCGGCAACACGTTGTCCATGCGCAACCAGCCCTCGCTGACCCAGCCTTCCGCGCCCTGCTCGAAGTCTTCCGCATAGCCGATCTCCGGCACGCTCACGTCGTCGATCAACATTCCGGGCTGCGTCACCGCCGCGTCCGTGATGTACTCGAAGCGGATCAGCACCTCTTGCCCCGCGTAAGGCGTCAGGTCTACGCTTTCTTGCACCCAACCGTCGCTTGTGCCGGTGTAGCCCGGGCCGTAGGCGTTGTTGTGCGGATTTTCATCGGTGGTGCGCGCCGTGCGGAGCGGCGTCCAGGTGGCCCCGCCGTCGGTGGAAACCATCACATAGCCGTAATCCCACAAGTCTTCGATGTGATACCACAGCCAGTAATTGAGCGTGGCGCGGCTCACTCCGCGCAAATCCAACGCGCGCGTCAGGCGCGGGTCGCTTTCGTCGGCGCGGTTGGACCACATCATAAAGCGCCCACTGTGCGCTTGCGCCGGCACAATCGAAACGGTCGGTTGCCCTTGGAAGCGCAAGCGCAACGTTTGCGCTTGCGCCCCACCCCCGATCTGGATGTAGTGCGCGCCCCATTGCGGCGCGGCAGCCTCCAACGGCACGCCCACGCTCAGCGTGTGAGTCAGCGCCGCGTGCGGCAACCCGGCCATGTCCGGCAGCGTGTAGCCATAGCGCCCGTCGCCTATGCTGGTGTCCATCAGCAAATTTGTCGCCAACCAGTCCGCGAAAAGGTCTTCGGCGCTCACGGGCGCGCCACTGCCGGGGTCGGTCGCGCCGATGGCCCCCAGCGTGGCCTGCACGCTTTCCATGCCGTTGGCCGCTTCTTGGACCAGCGTGGTGGTCGCCTCCTCGCCGTAGCGCTCGTAAAGATAGGCCACAAAAAGGAAGCCCGAGCCGTAGTGTGGCCCTCGCAAATAGTCGTCTTCCGGCCAGGTGTTGAGCTGGATATCCGGCGCTTCTAAGAAGCTCGACGTAAAGTCGCTCGGCCCATAGCCGGTAATCAGCGTAGCCAACTCCGAAAGCCCCTCATTGAGCCAACTGTCCTCGTTGAGGTCAACCGCCCAGTGCACCATGTGTTGGAACTCATGGGCCAGCACGCTTTCGTAATACGCCGTGCCGACCGCATAGCCGATGGTGTCCAGGTTGATAAAAAACATCTCGTGCTGATTGGAATGCTCCGAGACGGCTTGGGGATATTCGCTGGTGCTGTCGTAATAACCCGCCACCCAGTTTCCCAAGCGCGTGGCGTGCAACACGTAAAGGTGCGGATCGCCGTCAATGCCAGGATACCACTCCCAGCCGAAAACCTCGTGAATTTTGGGCAAAATTCGGCTCTCGAAGCGCTCCGCCGAAGCGGCCAGGGCCTCAACGTCCACGTCCTGCCCCACCTCGACAAACATATACACGTGGGGCGTGGCGTAAGCCAGCTCGGCTTCGAGCTGAAAGGCATAATCTTCGGAGAGATTTTCCGCCCAAAAGCTCACCACATCGCCCACCTGCAAAGGCGGCGCGCTGGCGGGCGGGGTGGGGATGTCCGTCACGCCCTTAAGCCGCCGCGCCAAGTCCACCAGATCGCGCTGAGGAACGATCGTCGTCTCTAACAGCGCCAATGTTTCCGCCCCAGGAGGGCCGTCCTGCGCAGCGGCGGGGGTCAACGCTCCGCCGATTGCGCCCATCACCAACACGCTTAGCATCCAAACACGCAGCCAGCGAGCCATATTGCGCTATCCTTTGCCTTGTCCAAAGCGATAGCTATAGTTTTAGCCGCATGACGGCGCAAACGCCAACGCGCCCGTCATACGTG
>JALSSH010000185.1 GCA_026984385.1 Ardenticatenia bacterium
TTCGGGGCGCTGATCGGGAGCTTGGGCACGTACCTGCTCTACGATTACCGCAAACGTGACCCGCAAGTCGGCGCGTTGCTGGGCGGGCTGGTCGGCATGGTGGGCAACCTGGTTTTGTTGTTGCCGTTGTGGGGCTATATCGTGCTCAAGGGCGTGCCCTACGACCCCGCCGCGCGCGCCAAAGATTTGCCCCGTGACCTCACGGTTTACAAACAAGCGCCGCGCCGCCGCGTCATGCGCGCACGTTCCCCGTTGGTGCGTTTCGGGGTGCGCTTCGGCCTTTATGCGTTCCTGATCCTGGTCACGATCTTATACCTGCTGCCCGCCTATGTGGTGGTGACCACCAGCCTCAAGACGCCGCAAGAAGCGGGCAAGTTGGACAGCGTTTGGGCGTTGCCCTCGCATGTTTACTGGGAAAGCTACAAAATCGCGCTGGAAGAGCTGGGGCCGAAGTTGCGCAATAGCTTTTTGCTCACCATCAACGCCACGATCATCTCGGCGCTGATGGGGTCGCTGAACGGGTATGTGCTTTCCAAGTGGAAATTTCGGGGGGCAAACCTGCTTTTTGCACTGATGCTTTTCGGCATGTTCATCCCCTACCAAAGCATCTTGATCCCGCTCTTTCAGTTCGTCCAGGATATCCACTTGGGCGGCAGCTTGATCGGGTTGGTGTTGGCACACGTGGTTTACGGGTTGCCGATCACCACGCTGATCTTCCGCAATTATTACGCGGAAGTGCCCACCGAGATGATCGAGGCGGGCTTGATTGACGGAGCGGGCTTTTTCGGCGTGTACCGCTGGATACTCTTCCCGCTTTCGCTGCCCGGCTTTGTGGTCGTGATCATTTGGCAGTTCACGCAAATTTGGAACGAGTTCCTTTTCGCCGTCACGCTCACCAACGAGCAGTCTCAACCGATCACGGTGGCGTTGGCACTTTTGGCGGGCGGCGAGGCGGTCAAGTGGAACTTGCCGATGGCGGGCGCGGTGCTCGCCGCGCTGCCGACCCTGTTGGTGTACGTCATCTTGGGGCGCTACTTCATTCGCGGGCTGTTGGCGGGTTCGGTTAAGGGCTAAGAACGACGACCTTCTGACGGCGGGGACATGTTCAACGCGCGCCGCTCGCGGCTTACGGACTGCGGGCGGCGCGTCGTTTCGATAGCGCGCTATCCGCCCGCAATATACGGGAAGATCGCCACGATGTCTCCGTCGTGCAGCGTGGCTTCCGGCTCGGCGTGTACCTGGTTAACGGCGAAGTGCCACGAGCTTTGATGCCCGTTGAGCTGCGGATAGCGCGCCAAGATGCGCTCGATGAGCGCCTGGAGCGTCGTCCCTTCCGGCACACGGAAGATCGCTTCATCTGCGCCCACTGTTTCCCGCATACTGGCAAAAAAACGCACGGTGATCTTCACGTTCACTCACTCCCTGGCTGCGATGATGAGGGTTTTGGGGGCGTCCGAACGCCCGACACTTGCGCTTTGAGCTGCCCACAGCCGGCCTGGATATCCACCCCGCGCCGCACACGTACCGTGCTCCCGACGCGATAGGTGCGCAGCACGCGCTGGAACGCGGCCACTCGCTCCGCGTCGGAAGGGCGTCCGCCGTAGCCCGAGGTGGGGTTAAGCGGAATCAGGTTGACATGGCACTTCAGCCCTTGCAACAATTGGCCCAGCTTGTGCGCTTGGGACTCGCTGTCGTTTTCACCGGCAATGAGCGCCCACTCGAAGGTGACGCGGCGTCCGGTCCGCTGAATATAATATCGCACAGCCTCCATCAGCTCGCCCAACGGCCAACGCTGGTTGACGGGGATCAGGGCGTCGCGTTCGGCGTTGGTGGCCGCGTGCAAACTGATCGCCAGCCCCACTTGCAACCCTTCTTCGGCAAAGCGGCGGATTTGGGGCACAAGCCCGACCGTGCTTAGCGTGATGTGACGCTGGCCGATGTTCAGCCCGTGCGGGTCGTTGAGCCGCGTGATGGTCTCCAACGTGGCCTCGTAGTTGTGCAGCGGCTCGCCCATGCCCATCAGCACCACGTTGCTCAGTCGCTCGCCTTGCGCTTCCAACAAGCGCGCAAACTCCAGCGCTTGCGCCACGATCTCGCCGACGGTGAGGTGGCGCACAAAGCCCATTTGGCCGGTCGCGCAAAAAACGCACCCCATCGCGCAACCCGCCTGGGTGCTGATGCAGGCAGTGCGACGGTTGTCGTCATAGGCCATCAACACGCCCTCGATCAGTTGGCCGTCCGGCAATTTCCACAGCCGCTTGAGCGTCTCCCCGTCCGTTGAGCGCAACTCGGCGACGGTTTCCAGCGCGGCCAAGCGGAACTCGGCGCGCAGCCTTTCGCGCAGCGCAGCGGGCAAGTTGCGCATCGCCTCAAAGTCCGTCACCTTGTGCCGATAGAGCCATTCCCACACTTGCCGCGCCCGATAGGCGGGGTAACCCCACAAGGTCAAGATCGCGGTCAGCTCGGGGAGAGAAAAATCCAAAATTGCTTTTTGCATCGGTTCGTTGCGCTCCTATTTTGATTTTCGGTGTGCCCGCCCTTGCTTCCTAACCCTAACGGCGGCGCGTGCGGCGACGCAAGCTCCACCACAACCCCAGCAGCCCCAACACCGCCACGATTGCCGCCGCCGCCAACGCTCCAAACGGAACGGAGGTCGCCGAAGTGCCTTCGGTAGGCACGGGGGCGCGCGTTGGGCGCGGCGTGACGGTCGGTAAGCTGCCCGGGGGGAGCGGCGTGTTGGTTGCGCTGGGGCGCGCGGTCGGCGAAAGCTGCACAACCACCGCCGTCGGCGCCGCGTTGCCGGAAAAAGTCGGCGTGGGGCTGGGCGACGGCGTGTTGGTGGGTGTGCGCGTGGGCGGCAACGGCGTTGCGCTCGGCGTGTTGGTGAGCGTGGGCGTCGTTTCCAAGTAGGGCGTCCAAGCGGCGGCGCGCGTGGCGGCATCGCTGAAAAGCCAACGTTGCCACTCGACCCAGAGCGTGGCTGCGTCTGTTTCAGTCAGCGCGCGCAAGGCCGCCTCAAAACTCCCTTGCTCGGGAATGCTTTGCGCCAGGGTAAAGGGCGCGTCTGCGCCGTAGCGGTCGGCCAAGTACAGCGCCAGGAGGTAGCTTTCCGCTTCCCACAAGCGCCGCTCGGCATAGGATGCTTCGGCGGGAAGTGCTTGGGCCAGGCGCTCCAATGTGTAAAGCGCGTCGGTGCGCGCGGCGCTGCGGGCGATCTCCAGCAGGTCCAAATTGGGGTGTTGCTGATAGAGCTGGGCTAGGCCCAACGCGAACCATTGCGGCACGTCCGCCTCGCCCCAATACGCCGTGTAGCT
>JALSSH010000186.1 GCA_026984385.1 Ardenticatenia bacterium
TCTTCGTAGGTTTCCACGTCTCGCAGCGCGCCGGAAAGCGCCGCTTCCAACAACGCGCGCGTGTGGCGGATGCTGATGCGCTTGCCCACACCATACGGCCCACCGACCCACCCCGTGTTCAGCAGCCAGCACGTCACGCCGTAGCGCTCGATTTTGCGCCCCAGCAGCTCGGCGTAGGTCATCGGATGGTGCACCATAAAAGGCGCACCGAAACACGCGCTAAACGTGATCTCCGGCTCCTCGCCCAAGCCAACTTCTGTGCCCCCCACTTTGGACGTGTAGCCGGAAACGAAGTGATAGAGCGCCTGCTCGGTGCTCAACCGCGCGATGGGGGGCATCACGCCTTGCGCATCGCACGTCAGTAGGATAATGTTGCGCGGATGGCCGCCGCGTTTTTCCGGCACGGCGTTGGCGATGTACTCCAGCGGGTAGGAGGCGCGCGTGTTTTCTGTGATTGCGTCGTCGTCCAAGTCCACTTGGCGCGTGGTTGGGTCGTAGATCACGTTTTCCAGCAGCGTGCCAAAACGATGCACCGCCGCGTAAATTTGTGGCTCGGCGCGCGGCGAAAGCCGAATCACCTTCGCGTAACAACCGTTCTCAAAGTTGAAGACGCCCTCGTCGCTCCAACCGTGCTCGTCGTCGCCGATAAGCCCACGCGAAGGGTCGGCGGAAAGCGTGGTTTTGCCCGTGCCGCTCAGCCCGAAAAAGAGCGCCACGTCGTCCTGTTCGGCGCCCTGGTTGGCCGAGCAGTGCATCGTCATCACGCCTTGGAGCGGCAAAAGGTAGTTCATCACCGTGAAGATAGACTTTTTGATCTCCCCGCCATAACCCGAATCCACGATGATCCCCAGTCGCTGAGCGAAGTTCAACGCGATCACCGTGCTGGAGCGGGTGTCGTCTATGGCCTCGTGCGCCTGGAAGGAAGGCACGGCCAGGATGGTAAATTCCGGCACGTGTTGGCGATAGGCCTCGCGGTTTTCCAGCGGGATAAACATATTGCGTGCAAAGAGGCTGTGCCAAGCCCATTCGGTCACGATGCGCACCGGCAGCCGATAGTGCGGGTCGGCGCCTGCGTAGCCGTCTTGCACAAACACATCGCGCCCCTGCAAAAAGCCTTGCACACGGCGGAAAAGCTCGTCGAACTTGGCCGTGCTGATCGGGCGGTTGTACTCGCCCCACCAAATATGCGCCTCGCTGTCCGGCTCGCGCACGATGTACTTATCCTGGGCGGCGCGGGCGGTGTGCTTGCCGGACGTGACCAGCATCGGCCCTCCTTGCACAATGCGCCCCTCGCCGCGAAAGGTGATCTCCTCATAAAGCGCCTCGGCGGGCAAGTTCCAATACACGCAGCGCAAGTTCCGCAGCCCCAGATAGCTCAGCCCGAAGTCCGCTCGGAGGTCTTCGGCTTGGTCTTCGGCGGGCGTTTTGATGTTCAAAAGGTTGTTGTTCATAGCCATAGCGCATCTACATCCAGTCGCGTACCAATTTGCGGTCGCCAATGTAAATCTCGTTCGGCGCGTTGGGGTCCAACGCCCATTTGATACGCGCCATTGCTTCGATGATCTCCTTAGCCGAGCCGGAAAAGCTCAGCCGGATATAGCCTTCCATGCCGAAGGCCGCCCCGGGCACGGTGACCACCAACGCCTTGCGCAACAGGAAGCGCGAAAGCTCCACCGAGTCCTGCCCGTAGGCGCGGAAGTCCGGCAAAACGTAAAACGTGCCATCCGGCGGGATGACACGCAGATCGGTAAACGTGCGCAACTCGGTCAAGATCACGTCGCGGTTGTTTTGAATGCTCAGCCGCAAATTTTCTACCACGCTTTGCATCCCCGTTAGCGCGCCAACCGCCGCCGCTTGGGAAACGGTCGAGGCCGAGGAGGTCATTTGCGCCTGAACGTTGGTCATCACCTCCACCAGTTGCCGATTGGCAATCGCCCACCCCACGCGGAAGCCGGTCATGCCGTAGAGCTTGGAAACGCCGTTGATCACGATGACGCGCGTCTCTTCGATGCTCCTATCCGTGTAGGCATAGCCCGGGGCGGCGTGTTTGCCGTCAAAAACCAAGCGGTGGTAGATGTCGTCCATGATGAGGTAGATACCGCGCCGCTCGCAAAAGTCCACCAGCTCGGCAATAAAATCCTCCGGATAAACTACGCCGGAGGGATTGTTCGGGCTGTTGACGATGATCGCCTTGGTGTAGGAGCTAACCGCTTGCTCGATCTCCTCCATGCGGTGGTAAAACGTGCCGTCCTCCGGCGTGACCACCACCGGCACGCCGTAACACATTTTGACCATCTCCGGATAGCTGACCCAATACGGGGCCAGCAAAATAACCTCGTCTTGCGGGTCTAGCAGCGAAAAGAGCACGTTGAAAAGCGCTTGCTTGGCGCCGGTGGAGACGATCACGTTTTCCGGCGCGGGCAGTCGTCCGTAAAATTCTTCGGTGTAAGCGATGATTGCCTTTTTGAGCGCTGGCAGCCCGTCTGTGGGAACATATTTCACGTCCCCTTCGCGCAGCTTGGCCGCCGAAGCCAGCACAGCGGTGATCGGCGCTTTGTTTTGCGGCTCGCCAACCCCCAAGCTGAGCACGGGTTCGCCCCGCGCACGCATCGCCATCGCCTCATCGTTGAGGTGCAGCGTCGGCGATTGCTTGATCGAACGTGCTAAACGACTGATACTCATAAACTCCTTAGCTCCTTGTTCCAAAAAATCTACTATTCAGGCAACGCCGCCAGCCGCTCGCGGAGATCGTCCGCGTAGGGGGCCAGCTCCAACGCGCGCGCGTAAACGTTGCGTGCCTCCGCCCAGGCTTCGCGTTGCTCATAGCGCGCGCCCAGTTGCAACCAGGGCGCCAGCGCGTAGCGGGGCACTCGGGGCGTGCGTGCTTGGGGCAATGTGTCCAGCGCCGCGTCCACGCCGTACAGCGTCGGGGCAAAGTAGGCGCGGTAGTCTTCCGACAACTGGACGCCGCGCGCCAACATCGGCTCGGTTTCCCCGAAGGGCACGCCTTGGGCATCTTGGGCGCGCGCCAAGGTGTACCACCCCCAGCCGAGCGACGACTCGCTGAGGAAAAGTGCGCGTCGCGCGGCGGTTTCCGCGTCCGCCCAGTCGCCCTGGCTAAACGCCCACTCCGCCGCGACGAGCGCCTCCACACCGCCGCGCTCCGCGTAGTCCGCCGCCAGCAAATAGCATGTCAAGCACGGGGCGTTTGCCATACCCTCCGGCCACAGCGCCGCCAGCCGCTCTGGCTCTACGGGCAAGGCGTCCGCCTCAGCTTGACGCGCCAGCGCGGTGAGCGTTTCCAGATCGCCGC
>JALSSH010000187.1 GCA_026984385.1 Ardenticatenia bacterium
GCTGAACAGGCCTTTGAAGCGCACAAGGTCAACGAGACGCTGAAGCGCGTTCCGCAACTGACCGAACGGCTCGGCCCGCGCTTGGAAGGGCGGGACTTGCAGGACATTGACGACCTGGTGGACTACACGCGCCGCGCTGCCGAAGGTTTGCCGCCGCGTTTGGCCGACAAGCTCATCGGGACGATCCAAACGCCGATGCACTATGACCGCGCGTTTTTGCGCAACGTCAGCGCCGATCTGGACGCGCTGGTGCGCCAAGCGGAGCGCTTCGAGACCGAGCGGCTGGACCGCACGCTACGCAACACGCTGATTATTTTGGCGCTGTGGGAAATTATCGTGATCGTGTTGGTGGTGGCAACGCTGGCCGGCGCGCTCTTTAACGTGGCGACGGCGGACGCGGGCGCGGTGGCGTTGGTTTTTGCCATCGGGATCGGCGGGGCGTTGCTTGGGTTGGGGCTTGTACCTTTGCGCGGCTGGTTGTTGCGCCGCCAGTACGAGCGGCGCATTCGCCATTTGCGCGCGGAGTATTTGGAAAAGCTGCGCCGTGCGGCGGAAGAAGCTGTGGCGCATGGTGTGCAATTGCGGCGGGACGCGGTCGCGCCCTTTACGCGCTTGATCACGTCGCAGACCGAGCAGCTCGACGCGCTGCGCACCGAGCTACTCGCGCAACAGCAAGCGTTTATTCGGCTGCAAAGCACGCTGGCCGCGCTGACGCCTCGCGCAGAGGCGCGCGCTCAAGAAGAGCTGGCGCGGGCCGCCCAAGCTGCGCGGGCCGCCCAAGCTGAGCGCGCGGCACAAGCGGAAACCGAGGCCGAGGCTGAAGCGGAGGCTATGGCCGAAGCGGAGATCGTGCCCGCACGCACGGACGTTGTGCCGCAAGAGGACGCGCCCGAAGCGGCAGCCGTGCCGGATGCAGATACGTCCGCAGAAACAGCACAAACGCAAGCAGAGGATGAGGCGGAATGAGCGGTGTGGTGTTAGAAGGCCCGATTGCCGAAGTGCGCGAGCGCGAAGTGCGCTTGTTGCAAGAAGTCGCCGAGCTGATCGGGCAGATGGGCGAGAATAGCGCCGAAGACAAGCGGCGTTTGCAGCGTAACGCCGCCGACTTGCAGGATATGTTCTTCCTGGTGGTGGTGGTCGGGGAGTTCAACGCGGGCAAGTCCACGTTTGTCAACGCGCTGTTGGGTGACGAAGTGTTGCCGATGGGCATCACGCCCACAACGGACGCGATCGAGCTGGTGCGCTGGTTTCCGAAAAAGCGCAAGGATTTCGCTTGGCGCGAGCGTGACATTGTGCGGGAATGGTTGCACCCGGGCGTCGGGGTGCCCGGCGTGGTGATTGTGGACACGCCCGGGACCGGCTCGGTTTTCCGCAAGCACGAGCGCATCGCCAAAGAGTTCCTCAGCCGCAGCGATCTGGTGATCTTTGTGCTTTCGGCCAAACGCGCTTTGGCCGAAACCGAGCGGCTCTATTTGGAGCTGGCGCGCGATTACGGCAAAAAGATCGTGGTGGTGATCAATCAAACGGATTTGCTCGGCAAAAAGGAACAGCAGGAAGTGCGCGCCTTTGTGCAGCAACAGCTCAAGGAGCTTTTGGACTTGCAGCCGCCTGTTTTCATGGTTTCGGCCAAGCAGGCTTTGCGCGGGCACAAGGGCGGGGGACTGTTTTCGCGCGCCTCAGAAGACCCCGGGCAGATGAACGAGGTCAAGGACTATTTGCGGCAGATTTTTGAGCGTGTGCCGCCCGCCAAGCAAAAGCTCTACGCGCAGTTGGACTTTGTGGAAAGCGTGTTGGCGCGCTACATCGAGCGCTTGGATCAGCAAATCGCGCTGATCACCAGCGACAAGGCGTTGGCCGAGACGTTGCAGCGGGAGCTGGAAGAGCAGGCGGAGGCGTTGAGCGTGCACATGGAAACGGCGCGCCGCGATCTCGACCGCGTCTTTGCGGAGCTGAAGGAGCGGGGACACCGCTTTATCCAGGAAAATTTGTCGTTGCAGCGCGCCACCAAGAGCTTAGACCGCGCCACCATCCGCGAAGAGTTCGAGCGGGAGGTGGTCGGCAACGCGCTGGAGCAGATCACGGCGATCTCCGAAGAGTACGTCAACCAGGTGGTGGATAGCAGCCGCCGCTATTGGCGCAGCATCTTGGATCGGCTCAAGGCGTTGGAAACGCAGCTTTACCAGGAGGCGGGTTCGGTGGACGCGACGGGCTACGCCGAACAACGCGCCGCGCTCCAGGAAGCGATTGCGATTGCGGACGCAGAGCTGAAATCCTACGCGGACGACAGCTTGGCAGAAGACTTGCGCCAGACTTTCCGCGCTAATCTGGTGGGCTTTTCCACCGGCTTTACGGCGGCGTTGGGCGGTTTGGTGGTGGTGGTTTTGAGCGTGGCGGCTAAAGGGGCGGTGACGGCGGCTTTGGGCACGGCGGTCTCGGCGTTGGTGATCGGCCCCGCGTTGATGGTCGGCGGAGGGGCGGCGGCGGCGCTTTATTGGCGCAAGCTGAAGCGCGACGCCAACGCTGAGCTTGAGAAGCGCTTGGAGGCGCTGCGCGAAAGTTATCATCAGGCGCTGGTGGAGCTGACCGAACGGGAGCGGCGGCGTTTGTTGCAATACGGGCAGCAGATTCTCTCTCCGGTTTTCAGCCAGTTGACCGTGCTCAGCGAGCGCTATCAGAAGCAGCGGGAAGCGCTTTTGGCTAAGCAGGCCGAAGCGCGGCAGTTGCGCGAGGAGCTGGACCGGATCGAGGTGACCAGCGAGGCGGCTTCGTGAACGTGGGCGCGGGCGGGGCGACCTTGCGCAGCGCACGCCACGAAGTGGCGGCGCTGCACGGCGCCCGCCCCGCTGCGGCGCGCACGTCGGACGCCACGTCGCTGACGCTCGCGGCGTCCTCGCGCGCGCCGCTTTGCGCGCGGGAACGTCCGCCCGTTAGTTTCCGTTGTGTGCCAATTCGTACAGGCGCGGCACTTGCGCCGCAATGACCGCGCTTTCGCTGCGCCACTCAAAAAGCGGCCCCAAGCCGCCGTACTCAAAGGCCATGACCCAGGGCGTGGCCCACTCGCCGCTATGAACGCGCCTAAGCGTCCATTCTAGGAAGGGCCAATCGGCCTCGGTCAATGGCAGATGGTCGCGCACGCGACCGGTCGGGTCATGGCCGATGCCGGTGACGTGCAGCTCGCGCAACGCTTCCCCGGGCATTTGCGCCAAGTAGGCGTGCTCGTCAAGCCCCATATGGCGTGCGGAAAGCCGCGCGTGGGAAATATCCAACAGGAAGCCGACACCGGTTTCGCGCACAATGGCGCGGATC